>CAIUGE010000108.1 GCA_903898645.1 Oligoflexia bacterium
CTCCTAATCCTCCGTCCATAATCTCCAATCTATCAAAGAAAAAGACGGGAAGAGAAAAATTTCTCTTCCTTGGGGTCGGGATCTGTGTTCTATAGCCATTAAATATGGTAGTGGCGCACTATTAGGTTGATGCCAGGGTGTATGAGCATAAGCAACATAATCTTCTGGCTCCGAAAGAACTTTGAGCACAAGGTCATACGGAAGATCTTGGATCGTAACACGACATTGCTCATCCTCCACATCACTGCGCCCCTCATCACACGAGCTACTGCTCCCACCAGCAAAAGCGCCACGCACCCCATAACAAAACGCCAGAGCCAGAAACAATATTTGTATATGACGCATGCTATCATTCATACATCAACAATAGTGAGCTGTAAACAGTAAAAAGCAACAAACCGAATCAAGGCACAAATAATGGCAGTGAAGCGCGGGCAAAAACTGGCAGACGCCAGGCATCAAGAGTGGAGATGAAGACCCGCAAAGCAATGCTTTCCTGTTTTAGGTTTCTTTATCCGAAACAAGAGAATTGATTGTCGTCAGAGACAATAACGAGGCCTGGCTTCACTCAAACAGATACAGTGGTGCATTGTGGTACATCAGTTGCTGGTGAATTCGCAAACACCCTCAAGATATGCTCAGGACTTTGAACGTGCCTATGATAGGGAGAAAAGCACCCAAAGTGCGCAAATCCCTTGTTCGCTGCAAAAAAGAGCTTCCCTTTAACCTGCTGGCGGTGAAAAAAATATTTTCACGAGGTCGCGGCCCTACAAAAAAACAACAACTACTATGTCGAGCAGCACAACTACACGCATGTTCGCAGCTTTTCGGGTATGGTCGCATTGAGCATGATGCGCTTATTCCCATGATAAATGATATCTTTACAAACTTCTGGAGTCCGCTTCATAATTTTTGCCTGCCATCGCAAAAGCTCCTTACAAAGACGAGAATTGGAGCCAAGATCGTTAAACAGTAAAAACCAGCACACTGCCAGAAACTACCTCAACAAACGCCCCAGCATGAACGGTCTCATTGCTTAGACCCCTCGACGAGCATCTTAATGGCCCATCAAAGGTGTAGCGACAACCTGAAAATCGCACCTTGGCCGCACCTAGAAGAGAGAAAACAGAAAACGTTTTTTTGACCCACGGATCCAAAAAGAACCGAGAACCCTCAGACACTGCATGGACCATGCTATGATCTAAAAACGCAGAACCATACCCGAAAAGCGCTAAATCCCCCAACGCAGCAAGCGCATGATCTTCCCTGCCTCCTGAGACACCACAAAGCGCAACATCATCCCATTGGGATGCAAGCTGAAGACCATACCAAAGATCCGATCGATCTTTATCTGGATTGAGTTTCCACAAAAACGGGCACTGCCGAGGAGGCTGTCCTGAATCCCAATCGCCAAGAGCAAAAAATGGCTTAAGCCCTAGACGCCGACAACCCTCAACCCCTCCTCCGTCAATTGCCCCAACAACGACTGCATGCCGCGATTTCACCCAGAGCTTCACTCGTTTTATAACTGAAGCTCGAAGCGGTGCACTCCCAACTAAAAGGCAGGCGGTCACTCTAATTCCTCCACAATACCTTGGACAACACGCCTGAGATCATTGGCACGAGCTATTTCTTTCGCAACAAGTGCTGGCGGCGCTTTGGCACAAAAAGCCTCATCCTGGAGCTTTCTTTCAACAAACTGCAAATCAGCTTGGGCCTTCTCTAAAGCCTTAGTGAGACGTAATCGCTCAGCTTCCTTGTCAGCCTGATACTCAAATCGTAATTCCAACCCAGCTACATGCATACTACGAGGATCTTTTGTTGCGTCTACAAACCGGACCCGCCCCAAATGCTCAATGAGCTCCTTATGCCCAGGCACAGGCTCCATCAAAATCTCCACTTTGGGCAGAATCTTGTGCTCACCCCGAAAGGTACGAATTGCATCAACGACAAGCTTTGTCTGCTCAAAACCCTTCTCAGGATAGGCATAATGCCTCCCCACAGGAAAAGAAGCATGCATCAAAAAGCCTTCACGTGGCTCAAGGACTCCCCAAAGATGTTCCGTAAGGAAAGGCATGATGGGATGCAAAAGCCGCATGTACTGATCCAGCACATAGCGCATAGTCGCATAACTCTCCTGACCGTCCTGCTTGAAACGGAGTTTTGCAATTTCTATCCACCAATCACATAGTTCATGCCAACCAAAAGTATAAAGAGCTTGTGCCGCATCCTGAAGAGCGAAATCCCCATAAGCCTGAGTGACCTGCTCAGTGAGCCGAGCAAGGGAGCCCAGAATCCATCTATTTTCAGGCAGACGGATCTCCTCTGGCATAGCCTCAAGCCGATCCTGGAGAAGAAAAAATTGCACTGCATTCCAGAGCTTATTACAAAATGCCCTATAACCCTCAACCCGGGACAAGGACAATTTAATATCTCTGCCTTGACCTGCCATCATAGCCAAAGTAAACCTTAAGGGGTCTGTGCCAAATTGGTCGATAACATCCAACGGATCAATCACATTGCCCTTGGATTTCGACATTTTTTCGCCTTTTTCATCACGCACCATTGCATGTAGATAAATATCAGTAAAAGGCGCTTTGCCTGTCAGATACATACCCATCATCATCATACGGGCCACCCAGAAAAACAGGATATCAAAACCTGTCTCAAGGACTGCATTGGGGTAAAAAGCATCAAAATCCGATGTTTTTTCTGGCCACCCAAGCGTTGCAAAAGGCCAAAGTGCGGAACTAAACCAGGTATCCAAAACATCAGAATCTTGCTGAATAGCGCCACCCTGGCAATGACTACATCGGCTTGGATCAACCCTTGCTACAGTTATCTGGTGGCAATCCTGGCACATCCAAGCAGGTATCCTATGCCCCCACCAGAGCTGTCTTGAAATACACCAGTCTTGAATGGACTCTAACCAATCAAAATAGGTTTTATCCCAATTCGAAGGAGAAATACGCACAGCCCCACTTCTCACAGCAGCAATTGCAGGCTGTGCAAGCGACTCCATTTTAATAAACCATTGTAAGGAAATCCGCGGCTCTAAAACTGTCTGACACCTCTGGCAACACCCAATATTTTGGATACGCTCCTCAGTACGCTCAATAGAACCCGCAAAATCTTGTATAAATTGTTTTCTGGCATCTAGAGCACGCATGCCAGTATAGGGCCCCACTGTCATGAGCCCTTTGGCATTAATGACACTTACTGCCTTGAGCTGATGACGAGTACCTATTTCATAGTCGGTAAAATCATGAGCAGGCGTTACCTTCAGTAGACCGCTCCCAAAAAGTGGATCGACACTTGTATCAGCGATAATAGGCACTTTATGCCCTGATCCTGGCACAGTCACACTTTTACCTACCAGGTCCTGAGCACGTGGATCATCTGGATGGATAGCAACAGCAATGTCCCCAAAAACAGTCTCAGGCCGTGTCGTCGCAACAATTAAATCGTCATACTTCAGATGCCACAAAGAACCCGTAACAGACTCACTCACAACCTCAAGGTCAGAAAGCGCCGTCTGGCAACGTGTACACCAATGGATCATCCGCTCACCGCGGTATAAAAGGCCGTCCTCATAGAGCCGAACGAATGTTTCCCGTACAGCCAGCTGCATACTTTCATCCATCGTAAAGCGCTCACGACTCCAATCAAGTGATGCCCCTAAGCGCCTCAGCTGAGCACAGATCGCCTTCCCATGCTCCTCTTTCCATTGCCATGTACGCTCGATAAATGCTTCGCGCCCAAGGTCATGACGGGATTTTTTCTCCTTCGCAAGCGCCTTTTCTACCTGGATCTGTGTTGCAATACCTGCATGATCAGTGCCAGGTAACCAAAGTGTCTTTTCTCCACACATACGGTGCCAACGCACCAAGACGTCTTCTAAGGTCAAGGTGAGGGCGTGCCCCATATGAAGCACCCCCGTCACATTCGGTGGAGGCAGCATGATTGCAAAACTCTTGCTGTCGCCCGATGGCGCAAAAGCCCCGGATTGCTCCCAAGCTCTATAGGTTGCCTCTTCAAAGAGCTCTGGCTGGTAACTTTTAGATGCAATCTTCATCCACAAACCCCTTTTAGTGCATGCAAGACGATCCATGGATATGCCCATGCTGCAACTCATCTTCTGTTGCAGTGCGTGCACCCACCACTTCCACTTCATAGTGAAGCGTCATGCCCGCTAACGTATGATTCCCGTCAAGCATAACATTCTTCCCATCAGTTGAGAGAACAGTAAAGACCACTTCATCGCCGTCATCATCCTCAGTTACCACAGAGGAACCAACTTCGGGCTCTTCTTCGAACTGATCACACGGAACACTTACCTTTTTAGATGCATCATAGTCACCAAAACCTTCTTCAGGTGTTATGACAAACTGCTTCTTGTCTCCCACTTTCATGCCCATAAGAGCTGTCGCAAGCCCCGGCACAATACCAGGATCACTCAATACAAGCTCAAGAGGCGAGTCCTGACTCACCTCTTCAATCAACACCCCTTCAGAATTACGAATACGCATAGCAAGCTGCACGGCAGACCCTTGATGAATTGTCATAAAAAACCTCTTTCTTAAACGCAGCACTATTGCACATTTTAGAGAAAACTACCAGCTTGACAGCGATTCCAGAACCTTCCTATAGTAGAGAGGGGGAATCTTCATGTTCTTATTACTGCTCTCAGCCCTCTCATATGCTGAAAAAGTTGACCGTGTCATCATGATCATGCTTGAAAATACAGAGGCCGATAAGGCACTCAAACAGCCCTACCTTCGTTCACTCAGCAAAAAAGGTGCCTACGCATCCCATTCCTTTGCCCTCACCCACCCTTCCCAACCAAATTACTTTGCCCTGATTGCCGGAGAAACCTTCCATGCAAATGATAGCCGGTATGATCTTGACGACCGGCATCTTGGTGATCTTTTAGAAGACAAGAAAAAAACATGGAAGACCTATGCTGAAGCCTACCCCGGCAATTGCTTCACTGAAATGCAAAATGGCAACTACGTCCGCAGACATGTACCCTTTATCAGCTTCAAAAACGTCTCTCAGAATAAAGATCGCTGCGAACGCATCAGACCGGCTAATGAATTCCTGCAAGATCATGCTGCAAACACCCTGCCAAACTTTTCTCTCTATGTACCGGACCTTCAAAATGATGGCCATGATACGAGCCCCACGTTTATTGATCAGTACATGCGCACGCAATTTGACTCAATCCTCAGCAAGGAACTCGCAAAAACCCTCGTGATCATCACCTTTGATGAGGACGCCATGCATGGCAACAACCGGATTTACACAACATTCTTAGGTGCCGGCATCCGCCCACACACCATTACCCGCACCATCAATCACTACACCATCCTCCGGACAATCGAAGAAGCTTTAGGTCTTGGGTCTCTTGGCAAAAATGACGCCAAAGAGAAACCAATTGACCTCTGGAACAATTGATCTCACGCTACTGCCGTGCACATACTCCTTGTCTGCATCCTACCCTTAATCGCTCCAACAAGCTTCAACATGCTGCCATGCGATCTTTTTGTTGAATTACTCCACTCTCTAGACAATCCAAAAGATTACATTGCCCTCATGAGCACGAGCGCACACACCCACCAATGTCTCAGCCACCCTACATTTAAAGAAGCATGGAATAAGGCACATCCAGCATTTGAAAAAAAATGGTCAACAACTACCACGACGTTTAAAGATTATCTCAAATTCAAACCACTCTTTTTAAAAGACAGAATAAAGCTTTCCTTTGAAACAGAAAAAGAGATAGAAGCCTTCCTCGTCCTGCCAGACGTGGCACAATTAAAAAAACTTCGTTTACGGTGCAACAGTCACTTTAAACTGTCCTCAGAACATTTGACACAACTCACGCAAAAAATAGAAAATCTCGAAATTGATCATTGCGGCTTGAGTGCAAAAAAAACAATATCTAACCTTAACGCCAAAACTCACACCTTCAGCTTTCATAACGGTTTACCGTTAAGTGATGCAGAAATGATGACGCTTACACGCATTCTTCATAGCTTACGCAATCTTTCCGTACTTCGTATAATCAATAGCGAATTGACGAGCATGGGCGCCAAAATCCTTGCTCACCATGCTTTACCAAAACTTACCGTTCTGAATCTCAGAAATAACCGAATTGGTCCAGCAGGTGCCCTTGCCATTGCAACAACCATTTTACCAAACCTCTCAGTACTCAACCTCAGCAATAACAATATCCGCAACGCAGGCACCATAGCTGTCATGAAAAAAGTCACCAAAAAAATCACTGTCCTCAACCTGAGCAGCAACAGAATCAGCGCTACGGGCGCTACTGCCATTACTTACAGCGACATGCCAAACCTTACTGTATTCAACATAAGCGATAACAAAATTGGCCCCACAGGTGCCACAGCCATTGCCGAAAAAACACAGGATATGCCAAAGCTCACAGTCCTCAACATGGGAAATAACAAAATCGGCGCCCTTGGTGCCACAGCCATCGCCCAAAACGCGCGGTACATGCAAAACCTTTCTGCCCTCAACCTAAGACAAAATATATTTGAAGACCTAGCTGTCACCACCATCGCTCAAAACATTCCACCAAAGCTCACTGTACTCAACATGAGCTGGAACCTGTTTGGCGACATAGGCGCTCGTGCTATCGCCGAAAACATCCCGCCAGGACTCACCACACTTGATATGAGCTGGAATCTCTTTGGTGACACAGGCGCCACTGCCATCGCCCAAAACGCCCCACCTCTACTCTCCGTACTCTCTGTGAACAACAACCAAATTGGCCCCACAGGCGCCAGCGCCCTGGTTTCAACTTAATAGTGCGCCACCAAGCTGAGTGACGCACTGATCTATTTTTGATCTACAGAATTGACAAGGAGATAGTCAGCTGAGGTACGCTTAGTTTTGAAATAAACATGCCAAGGAGGCACTCATGACGTAC
>CAIUGE010000109.1 GCA_903898645.1 Oligoflexia bacterium
GATGCATTAAGTTCTTCATTTTTGCCTAATTCCATGGCACAGAACCCTCCGTTTAGGTGAATCTGGGCCAGGCGAGCAAGGATTGCAACCCCAAGGCCTAAATTAAAAATTTTCTAAAAACTTCAGGGGGGAATGTGGGTTATACAATAAGGCTGCCTATTATTCATCAATTCAAGCCTATTCCCAGTCACTTCTCTACAGAGCTTCAAATATCTTGATGTACTTGCGACAAACTAACGCTCACCTTGTATTTTTATAGAAGCAGTCGCTCTCACCCTACAATCCTTTTCTTACCCCCTCAGACTCCTCACTAGGCCTGTGAAAAAGCTGATCAAAACTGAATTTTCCTACTCATGCCCGAAGAAAAAATGCTAGAAATGCCCCTATGCATCCACAATGGCAAAGCCATCTGCAACCTTGGCTTGATGGACCAGAAGGCAAAGCGCTTCGAAGTTTTTTGGCCCACGAATTGCGAGCGAAGAAAACCATCTACCCACCTATGCCGTTGGTCTTCCATGCTCTTGAACTCACAAGCCTCAGCGATACGCGTGTTGTCATTTTAGGCCAAGACCCTTACCATGGTCCTGGCCAGGCACATGGACTCTCCTTCTCAGTCCCTTGCGATCAAGCGTGGCCCCCTTCGCTACGTAACATATTTCAAGAACTCCACACATACTACCCATTAGAAAGAAAACCCCACGGCGATCTTTCCTCATGGGCAAAACAAGGCGTCCTACTCCTTAATACCATCCTGACAGTCGAACATAAAAAGCCTGCCAGCCACCATAAGCAGGGATGGGAACAATTCACCCTCAAAGTCATACAACTCCTCTCTGAACGCAAGGAACCGCTTGTATTTTGCTTATGGGGCGCACATGCCCAATCGTACAAAAAATGGATTGCGCCTCACCATTTTTGTATTGAGTCAGCGCACCCATCTCCACTATCAGCGTATCGCGGTTTTTTTGGCTCCAACCCTTTTGGTAAAATTAACAGCTTTTTAAAAAAACAAAAAAAGCCCCCTATCGATTGGAGAGATCTTGCGTACACTGATCATCTGTTCCGTATGGCCTGAAGAAAACGCCTCGGCTGCAGGTGTTCGCACGATGCAGATCGCCCGCACTTGCAAGAATGTTACGCTTGCCTCACATGCCAAGAACCAAAAAAACCTTGAGTTTCCTACCATTGAAATCGGCACTGATTTTCAACAAAAGCTCATCGACTTTGACCTTGTCATCTTTGATCGCTTTATTATGGAAGAGTATTATGGCTGGATGGTCAGAGAAGCTCTCCCTGAGGCTCTTCAGATCCTCGATATGCAAGATGTACACTTCTTGAGACGCGCGCGCCAAGAAACGCCTTCCATTGACCCGAAAACCATCCGATCTGACACCTTGTTGCGAGAACTGGGCTCTATCTACCGCGTAGACGGGACACTCGTGATCTCAAGCTACGAATATGCACTGCTTCAAGATTTCGGCATACCTCAAAACCTTCTCTGCCACTACCCTATGTATGCAGAAAAAATGCAATCTGTCCCAGCCTTCGATGCCCGCGCTGGCTTTTCCTTCCTAGGTAATTTTCGGCATGCACCCAATCTTGATGCAGCACTTTATCTCCTCAGCATCTGGCCTCGGGTACTAGAAAAAATCCCTCACGCGACCCTCCACCTCTTTGGTGCCTATCCAGTGAAGAGTATAAGTGATAAGGTGCGCTCAGCCAAGGGAGTGAAGCTCCATGCACATGTGCCTGACGCCAAGGAGTCGCTCGCATCTACGCTTGTTCAGATTGTGCCCCTACGTTTCGGCGCTGGCATCAAAGGCAAGATCTTAAGTAGCTGGATGGCTGGTACTCCTGTTGTAACAAGCTCTATTGGCGCCGAGGGGATGCATGATGGTGAGCATTTTGGTGGGTCCATTGTAGACGATGAAGCAATCTTTATCGAGGAAGCTCTAAGACTCGCAACCCATGAGTCGGCCTGGAAGAAGGCACAGAATCAGGGCGCACTGCTCCTCGAGACACTATTTAACCGCGCTCTTTTGGAAGAAAAATTAATGCAGTTTATTGAAACAAGGCGCATGGAAGAACAAAACCTCATTGGATCAATTTTACGGCATGACACTTGTGCACGCACTCGGTATTTCTCCAAGTGGCTTGCACTTAAAAAGGAATTTTTGGCATGATAAAAAAATCTCCGTCTTTTCAAAACTCATTGATCTTAGATCCAGGTGAGTACCGCGATCAATTCCCCAAGGCACGTGCGCTACGTCGCACCCATACGCTTTTTGTAGGCCCAACCAATAGTGGCAAAACGCACCGCGCACTTGAGCTTTTAAAAAAAGCAGAGCAGGGTGCCTACCTCTCCCCTCTTCGCCTTCTGGCTCTTGAAGTCCAAGAAACACTTTTAGCCGAAAATAAAACGACCTCTCTTATCACAGGCGAGGAAACAGACATACGACCAGATGCATCCATTATTTCCTCTACCATTGAAATGATGGATCTTGAAAAAACCATCGACCTTGCCGTTATTGACGAGGTCCAGATGATTTTCGATACAGCACGAGGCTGGGCCTGGACACAGGCGCTTGTCGGCATGCCGGCACGCCATATCTGTATGACAGGAGCCCCTGAGTGCATCCCCCTCATTAAGAAACTTGTACGCACCTACCTGGGTGAAGAGCTCAAAATTGTAGAACTCAAACGTCATGGAGCGCTTGTCGTTGACACAAGACCTATGACCTTCGAAAAAGTACCGGCACAGTCAGCTATTATCGCTTTCTCAAGACGTGAAGTTCTATCACTTAAGGCAGAATACGAGCGACGAGGCAGAAAAGTCGCTGTGCTCTATGGAGCTCTGGGCCCAAGCGTGAGACGCGCTGAAGCTGAGAGATTTATTGCTGAAGAAGCTGGCATCCTCATTGCAACTGACTGTATTGGCATGGGTCTTAACCTCCCCATCAAGCAGGTCTTTTTCTATGCAACCGATAAATTTGATGGCACCAGAACTCGCCCCCTCCATGCAGGAGAAGTACGCCAGATAGGCGGCCGCGCTGGGCGCTACCAGCAATTTGAGCAAGGAACGATTGGCGCATTTCGTAAAAAGGATCTCCTTTTTATTGCGCGTGCTCTGGAAAAGAAAATCGCCCCCGATAAGGATGCGAAAGCTTTCATTGCACCAACTGAAACAGAAATAGCCAGAATTCTCAAACTCCTCCATAATCCACGAGCGATTTCCATGGCACTGCATCTTTTCGGGATGCGTCAGGTCAATACCTTTTTTACCTCAGCACGTCTCTTGGATCAAATCACCTTAGCCCGCTCCCTTGAGCCAATCAAGTCGCTTTCAGGAGATGATATCTATAGTTTCTCCTTTGCAACGATCGATATCAAGAATACAAAAGTACTTGATTATTTCCTCTCCCTTGCTCGTCGTTATGGATCTCAAACACCTATTACTTTTGCTGAGGAAAAAGAAACGATTGAAAGAACATCAGGTTCATTAGGACGCAAAAAAACAATCACCATGGACGATCTCGCTATTGTGGAAACCCGTCTCAAAATGGCCCATGCCTATTATTGGATGAGCAGAAAATCTCCAGCTTTTTTCCCAGACCGCCAAGAAGTCGCAGCTTATAAAGATGAGCTCGACACCATCATTGCCTCTTTATTGCGCTCCCGCTTGACAAAAAGATGCCGCTCCTGTGGACGCGAAATGACCAATAACCTCCATACCATGCAGCTCTGCACATCATGTCAAGACGGCTAATCCGCATTATCCTCGTAGGACTATGTGCAACATTGATGGATCTAGGCACCCTCCATCTGATGCACAGTATGTCAACGCATCTTGCAAACATTATCTCCCTCATAGTCGGGGCGCATATCCAATTTCTTGGGAATCGTTATATCGTCTACCCAGAATCACAACACCGCTCATTCTGGAGACAGCTTATTGCCTTTTTCTTCGCTGAATCATTTGCACTTTTGTGTAATGCAGCTCTTTTTGAAGGACTCGTGCACTTCACTAGCCCGGCTATTGCGCGTCTATGTGGGTCTTTTCTGGTGTTTCTCGCTGTGAATCTACCACTTTGGTATCTGATTTTTCATCCAAAGGCACAAGCTCCTCAACAAAGGGATGCACCTTGAGTTCAGATGCAATTGTCCCTTGTTGCTCAATGGCAATTTTCATCGCAATATCCGACACATAGGCTTCTTGGAGCGCATTATACCAGATTGTTTTAGGAGCAAAAGCCCCCAACAAGCCCCATTCTGCATCAAAAAAATCAACACAGTACATGTCTGTGTATGCACCATGCGCTTCCAGCATAATGCCCCCTTCAATTGAGCGCACAGAAGAGCTTGTGCCTGTCAAAGAGTAGCGTGTCAACACTTTTACTGCATCAGCAAAGAGTCTTTTATAAGCAATTGTGTAACGGATATTGGATAGAAAAAAAACTGGCGCCCTGCGCTCCCATGCAATCGTCCATGCATTCTCAGATTGGACCTCCTGCTTGACACTCACAACATTTGGAAGCACAAGAGGGTACCTTGGCACATCCGCCAAGACTGCACGCACCTTCTCCAAAGGAGCATGGATGCGAATCATCCGCATGGATCCAATATGAAGTTTATCTTTAATTGGCATAGTGCGCATCGACGCATACTCATGCTGAGGCAATCGCGCAAAAAGCGCACCTTGATTACTCATCACACGATCGACAACCAGAGCACCTTCATTTGCAAACGCAAGAGTCACGAATAAAATTTTAAACATATTTTTTATACAGCACTATGCATGCCGGCAACGCGATAACAGCTGCAAACACACACGTCACTTCTCCCAAAACTGCAAGTTTTCCAAAACTAACAAACGCTTGATTACCAGCCAAAAGAAGTGATCCATACCCCGTTACTGTCGTAAAACTCGATAAGATAACAGCTCCACCAGTCGAACGCACAACCTCGAGGATATTTTTCTCTTCCCTATACCGGTGGAAGATATTGAACGCATAATCCACACCGATACCAAATGTTATCGGCAATGCAATGAAATTTAAGAAGTTAATCTTCACATCAAAAAACATCAGTCCTGCAATCATCAGCAGAACGCCATAAAATAGACTCCCAAGAACAAAGAAACTTGATATAACTGTCCGCCAAAAAAGCACCCCCACCAAAAGGCTCACACTAAGAAACGCTACCAGTGTTGCTTTTGGCCCATCCTCTAAAATAGCCTGAAACATGTCATAACTGATAGGCAGATCGCCTGCAACAGGCGCCCCCGGCTCAACACTATCCGCAATCCTTCTTCCAGTTGTGACAAACTGCGCTATAGCAAAGGCATCATCCGTGCCATCTCGAGAAAAAGCCTTATCGACCAAGACCATATGACCAAGCGCACCACTTTTCTCACGAAAACGCCTCAGCAAAAGATCCGGCATTTCATGCATAACAAATGGCTTCATTGCTGTATCAGACAAAAGCTCATGCACCATCTCTTGATCAGTCTGCGACAACCGCGCCAATAATCGCTCAGGAAGCAAGCCTCTAATACTCTTTAAGATACGAATCTTCTCAAGCTGATCCTGAGGCACAAAATCATCCAGCATGGAGATATCCCCAATATTTGTCGTTTTTTCTTTCTCTTTGCGCAATAAAAGTGCCACTTGTTTTTGGTGCTCATCAGTCTTCAGCATAATGACCATAGGTGAAAAGGAATGCTTAAATATATCATCAATATAGTGATAAAGTGCACCCGACCCCTTCTTCATACACCTTGTGTCACGCAATTTTGATAGATCTGTCTCGATATGCGCCCATGCAGTCTCTAAAACACTGCCCTTCATATGCTGCTTAATACAGACACATGACAGCACCAAAGCAAGACCTGCACAACCTGCAATCAAAAATGGAAACTTCTCAAGAATAAATGCCGAAAACCTAGAAAAAAATGGTGTCCGAACTTGGCATGGCACCCACTCTGGCCGCAACCTCACAAAGAGCGTCAGGTATGCTGGCAAAAGAGTTACAGACGATAACCAACAGAGCCCCATACCTAAAAGTCCTATAACCCCAAACTGACTGAAACCACGGAAATGAGTCAGCATCAGCGAACCATAAGAAAAGCCCGCTGCAAGGGCAGCTCCGGCCGTTGCAAGCACGGACCCATGGAGAGCCTGATAGACCGACTCCTCATGCACTTTGCCCTTTCGGCGCTCCTCAAGGTACCGCGCAACAATAATAATTCCAAAATTAATCCCATTACCAATCACAATGCTTGCTAAAAAGGCGGTATTGGCATTCAAGTACCCAACCAAGAACCTGGCCACGCCAAAGGTCCAGAACGTCCCCATAAAAAGTGACCCAACAAGCGCAAAGGTTGCAAACAAAGAGCGAAAGAAAAGAAGCATAGCACCTGTGACTATCACCACTACAATACCAGTTGATAACTCCAAATCTTCAACAAGAGCCGCGCTCTCTTCAATCATATTCTGAGCATTACCTGTGAATTTTACATCACACCCAGGATGCCCCAACGCCTTGATTGCCTCATCGACATAAGCACGCGTCTTCAGGGCTGCATCTAGTCCCTTCCCACCCAAAAAAACCACCATGGCACGCACTTTTTTATCAGCTGTCGCATAGTACCCATCAGGAAAATGAGTATAGTTTGAAACCTTGCTCTCATACTTATGACGCATTGCGTCTATATCAAAAGCAGGCTCATCTCTTGAATCACTGGAAAAAATTGTTAATGGATTATAAAGCTCTGTCTCATAATCGATCTTTTCACGCACAAAAGATCTCACCCGCTTTAAATCCTGGATATCTATATACAGACTCTGCCGCTGCTTAAAAAAAGTGACTTCTTGGTCAATGCGGTACTCTATTGCAGCAATAATATCCTTAGGTGCAGCCGAGAGTCTTCCAGCCAATGCCTCAACAAAACGCTGGCTCGCCTGAGTATCTTCCGAAAAGACCAAAACAACCATGTTGTCCAAGACCTGAAGACGCTGACGCACATGGTTAATGTCCTGCACACTCCGAGCTGATTCTGGCAAAAGCTCTTCAATATCAGTGCGCAAATGCTGGTATAAAAAAACCGACATCCATGCACCAAAAAAACCAATACTCGAACCCACAACCGAGACAGCACCTGCATACCGACAAATCCACTGACTGAATGATCGCATAGGGCTAGTTTAGCCTGACTACCTACCCCTTACCAGCGATGAAATGCAGGATGTCCTTCTTTCACCTGAACAAACTCTCCTTGGAGCTTGGCGCAAAGCATTTGCTCTACAAAAAGCTCCGCTTCCATCACAGCCCTCCTGCCTTTGAGCTCAATGGGTCTTGCAAAAAGACGCAGCAGCTGACCACTGGGAGTCGGTGCATATAAGGTTAACGTGAATGACGCTGTCACGGTGCAAGGCGGCACACTCTCTTGCCCATGCAAAAACATAGCCGCGCCCCAATTTGCATGACAATCGAGAATAGAGGCGACAATGCCTCCTGCAACAACACCGTCAAACGCTTCGTGTTGCGACTTTCCCACCCACTCAGCTTCAAGCTGCCGACCGCGCATAAAACTTCGTACGCGCAGTCCATGAGCATTTGAGGGTCCGCAGCCAAAACAATGACTTTTTAGCGCATACTGCTCTTGCAGACAGTCACTCATGACTTGGGAGTGCAGGCACTGGTAATTCTACAGAAAAAGCTGCCTTTTGCACTCGGGATTCCTTCACCGCCGTTACAACAGCAAGGACAAAAACAACCACTATTCCCGAAGCACACCCAACTACAACTCGCTGCATTATTTTTAACTTTTCTATCGACATGCATCAAGGCCTACATGAGTTCCTGCCACAACTCAAGGACCAAACTGTGGCGTATAGGTTGTATCAGCCCAACAATCAAAACCATCACAAGAACCAGCTGATGACCAGTTTGGAGCACTCACAGTCCCAGTCCACGTACATCCAGCTGATGACTGCCCTGTAGCATTATACCCCGTAAAGCCTATCACTGCAGTTGCAGTGAAAACTGATGGCGAAAAGCTTATCGATTTCCCTGCAAGAGTAAAAACCCCTCCCGAGAACGAAGCCCCTATCGCCGCTGCTGCAGCCGCAGTTGTAGTCGTACCCACAGTCGTTCCGCTCACAGCGTACGTTGTAACAGTGTACGTCGAGACGTATGACGAAGTAATTGTGGACGTTGTCGTATACCCGGCTGTCACCGTTGTCGACACAGAAGGGCACGTAACTAAAGGCGCCTGCTGATTGATCCTCATGGATATTGTTGGAGACGCTCCTGTACTCGATCCATTAGTAACACTCACAGTTACACTGTACGGCGTAACACTATACGAGCTTGGACTTCCTGTAATCACGCCAGTCGCTACATCAACAGTCAATCCTGCAGGCAATGACCCAGAACTCACTGTAAAGCTACATTCATTCACTACCCCGCAGCCTGTCAAAGCAGGAGTCATCGGGGTTATAGTAGCCGCTGTCGTGAATGTCACTGACGCTGGCGTATAACTTATTGTTGGAGGTATATCTTTGACAGTAATCGTCAGATTTCCCGACACTGATCCGCCGCTATTAGAAGCTGAGATCGTGTAGACAAATGCTGTTGTCACTGAATACTCTCCTGGCGTTCCAGTAAACGATAAGACATTCCCTGCAGCTGACTGTGCCATGCCCAAGATACCAAAAGCAGGAGACACTGAGAACACGGTTGCACTACTTGCAGCGGTATTCGTTATCGTCAATGTATATGCTGTCCCAGTTGTATACGTATACGAACTAAAAGCAGACAGAACTGGGAGAGTGTCATTCACAGTCATCGTAAAGGTGTAGGCCGCAGGAGTTGGATTAGAATTCGATGCGGTTACCGTCAGCACACTTGTCATGGTAACTGATGGCGTTCCAGTAAATACACCAGTAGCTGTAGAAAAGGCGAGACCCCCAGGCAATGATCCTGAGTACGTATATGATACTGGTGTCCCACCTGTACTACTTGGACCAGCACTGGTCATGGCAGTACCCTTAACAAGTGCTGGAATTGTATATGATAAATTTTGTATATGCGCATCAACAAGTGTCACCGTCAAGGTCGTACTCACTGGCGAACCAGCAGAATCGTGAGCCGTCACAGTAAAAGTCGTTGCTGTAAAGTTACTTGACACCGCAGGCACAGCCAAGACCCCTGAAATAACACCTGTCGTTGCCCCGAAACTCAGTCCTGTCACGCTAAAGTTGGTCGAAATAGAATAACTTGTTGCTGTACCACCAGTTGTTGCTGGCGTATTTGGCGTAATTGTTACTCCATTCGTGTACGCTACAGGATTTGGACTATAGGTAACACTCGCAACAGCTGCATCAAGTACATTCATATTCAATGTATAGTTTGTTATCCCGCCTGTATTGTAGGCAGTCACAACATAAGGCGTCAATGCCCCAGTAAATGTCGTTGCTGTCCCTGATATCTGTCCTGTTGAACTCCAACTTAACCCAGTAGGCAAGCTTGGTGAAATGGAGTAACCAAGAGACGTCCCACCTACACCACTTGCAGTCAATGTCATGGTAGACATAGCCGTACCTTTGGTAATGGTAAAGCTGCTAGGAGTATACGAGAAGGCCTGAGGAGACAGATCAATAACACTGATACCAATAACTGAGTCCGTTGATCCTCCTGAGTCATAGGCTGTAACAGTATAACTCGTTAAACCTGACAGTGCTCCTGGCGTTCCTGTAATAGCACCGGTTGCGCTCACTACGCCCAGGCCAGCAGGCAAGGACGTTGTTGAGTAGCTTGTTGCAGCACCCGTAACCGCACCTGTCAAAATAACCGCATTAGGCGTACCGATAGCAACACTTTTTGTATAGGTAACCGGATTGCTTGTGTAGGTAAATGTCTGAGGAGGCTGATCAACAACAGCGACAGACACTATGTAGGTTGTCGCCCCACCTGAATCGAGTGCCGTCACTGTATAAGGCACAGCAGTTCCTCCAGTAAATGTGGTTGCCGTACCAGAAATCGCGCCCGTACTCGTATTAAAAGTCAACGTTGTAGCAGTAAAGTTTGCTGAGATCGAATAGCTCGTAGCCGTTCCTCCAGGACCACTGCTGACAGGCGTATTGGAAGCCATGGTTGTACCACGTGTCACAGTAAAAACCTGTGGCGTATACGTGAACGCCTGAGGCGCTAGATCAACAACATCAATAGTGACAGCGAAGCTTGTTGATCCACCTGTATTATAGGCAGTCACAGTATAAGGCGTCAGTGCCGCTGTAAATACCGACGGTGATCCTGTTATCGCGCCTGTTGTGTTATTAATGACTAAGCCAGCTGGAAGAGAACTGATCGAGTAACTCACTGCAGCTCCCAACACACCACCAGAAACGATCGGTGTATTTGCCGTAATAGTCGTATTCTTCGTGTACGTCACCGTACTATTTGAGTAGGTGAACGCGCTTGGAGCCAAATCAACAACGTCAATTGACAATGTATACGATGTTGACCCCCCTGAATTGTACGCAGTCACAGTATAAGGCGTAAACGACCCTGTAAACACTGAAGGTGCACCGGTTATAGCACCTGTTGTATTATTTATACTCAATCCTGCTGGCAGAGTTGATATCGAATAACTTGTTGCGATACCTGTTCCACCGCCACTAAGAATAGGCGTATTAGGCGTAATCGTCATAGTTCTCGTATAGGTCACAGGTCCATTCGAATACACGAAATTCTGGGGAGCAACATCCACAACATTAATAGATATCGTAAACGATTTGCTACCACCAGTATTGGATGCCGTCACTGTATAGGGCGTCAAAGAAGCCGTAAATGTTGTCGCCGTTCCTGACAAGACACCTGTTGTAGTATTAAAACTAAGTCCTGTTGCAGTATAACCTGAAGTTATCGAGTAGCTTGTTGCTGTTCCGCCTGCAGCACCATAGAACTGAGGTGTAAGTGCCGTAATAGCGCTATTTTTTGTATACGTAATCGTGCTACTTGTGTAACTAAATGTCTGAGGAGCCATGTCATCAAGCGTGATTGTTACAGTTTGTATTACAGGAATGCCAGACGAGTTCGATGCAGTCACTGTATAAACAACTGGAGTGCCATAGGACGATGGGGTAGGCGTACCAGTAATAGCAGCAGTAGTTGTATTAAACGTCAATCCAGTAGTTGCAGTAAAATTAGATGATATGGAATAACTTGTGGCAGTCCCTCCTGCTGGAGCAAGAGTGATCGTATTTGCAGTAATAGCAGAATTCTTTGTGTAGGTAGCATTAGGAACAGTGTACGTAAACGCCTTAGGCGCAATATCGTTCACTGTCAGATTCAGAACGCGCGAGACCACAGTCAGACCCCCTGCAGTACAATCAATCGATGCCCCAATGGTGTAATTCTGACTCGCTGACACAACACTCGGAGTCCCCGTCAAAGATCCTGTCATCGTGCTCCCTGTTGTCGTATAAATTGATAACCCAGCAGGCAAAGCCGAACTAACAGAAAATGCTGTCATCGTACAGCCAGAGAATCCACCCACCACCATAACAATCTGATTTGAAGTAATAGCAGATCCTACAGTATAAACAGGAGCAGGCGTCTGATAATAGAATGCTGGCGAAGGCAAAGCCGCGACCGTCATAGTAATATTAGATGTTGATTGTCCACCCGTATTTGTAGCAGTTACAGTAAACACAGTCGACCCTTGAGTTATGACTGTACCACCACTCAAAACACCGGTTGTGGTACTAAAAAGCATACCTGCAGGGAGCCCCGAGGAAACAGAATAGGATATAACCGCACCTCCGCCTCCTGCAAAAACGGGCGAATTCGCTACAATAGGTAAACCCTGTGTATACGTCACTGACGCTGCCGTATACGTAAAGTTTGCAGGCGCCTTATCGTTCACAGTAATCGTAAGACTAACTGACTGTGAACCACCCCCACTACTAAATGCTGTCACTGAATAAGCTGTAGCAGCAGTCACCACACTTGGAGTGCCCGTAATAACGCCCGCTGCAGTCAATGCGAGTCCTGCAGGTAAAGAAGGAGTAATACTGTACGCTGTCGGAGCACCACCACCACCTAAGACCGGAGTATTGTTAGTAATTTGAGTACCAACAGTATAAACAGGAAGCGGCACAAGATAACCAGAAAAACCTGGCGCTGCGTCGTTCACAATGATCGATATCGTATAACTACCTGATCCACCACTATTAATTGCAGTTACTGTATAGTTCACCGAAACAGTTGACACAAAGACCGATGGCGTCCCCGTAATCACACCTGCACTTGTGATACCTAATCCAACTGGAAGAGATGATACTGAGAAACTGACAGGCGCGCCACCTGAAAGACTAGGCGAATTATTTGTAATCAATGACCCAACAGTATACGTTGCAGACTGCACTTGATAAGAATTAATAACTGGAGCAATATCATTCACCGTCATAGTGACAGCAGCCGTGATCGACCCACCAGTATTAGATGCCGTCACCGTATAAACACTAGGAGTCGAAGAAAAGACAGTTGGAGTACCAGCTATAACACCGCTTGTAGCATCGAGAGATAACCCAACAGGAAGCGATGTGGCCGTGTAGCTGACATGAAGCCCAGTAACAGATGGGGTATTGTTTCCAATTGTACTATTTTTAGTGTACGTAACATTTGCACTCGCATAACTAAATCCTGTTGGGACGACATCATTGACTGTGATTGTCACAAGACCTTGAGCAGATCCAGACGGATTCGTCCCAGTCACTGTATAGACAGCCTGAGGAAGTTGAACCGTCGGCGTTCCACTCATCACACCGGTACTACTATCGATAGCAAGACCAGTAGGAAGACCTGAAGCAGTATAACTCGTAGGCGTCCCACCCGTCACACTTGGCGTATGATGAGCAATCGCTGTACCTACAGTATAGTTCATTGACCCATAGCTGATAGCAGTAGGCGCAATATCGTTAACGCGAATAGAGAGCACCGCTTGTGCAGAACCTCCAGAATTCAACCCAGTGATTGTGTAATTTGCTGCAGCATTCGTCGCTACACTTGGCGTCCCCGTCAGCACACCACCTGCTGTAAGTCCTAACCCAGCAGGCAACGATGTCACACTATAACTTGTCATAGCCCCACCTGCGTTTGATGGAGAATCTGGAGCAATAGCAGAATTCTTTGTATACGTTACTGTCTGAGAAGCATAAACAAGACTCGATGGCGCCTGATCGAAGAGCGTCATTGTAATAGAAGTCGTCAATGAACCACCACTATTAGTTGCCGTGACCGTATACACAACAGGAGAACTGGATGTAAATGCAGTTGGGGTACCACTCAAAATACCGCTTACACTCCCCAAAGTAAGACCAGTAGGCAACGCAGGACTCACACTGTAGGCGACGACAGTCCCAGTGACACTTGGCGTATTACTTGGAATTGTGGTCTGTTTTGTATAGGTAACATTGGCTGATGCATACGAAAATAACGATGGAGCAACATCATTAATATCAATGACAAGCGCATGTGTCGTCGTTCCACCAGGACCCGTTGCAGTCACAGTCACCGTATACACCTGCATCACTCCAGCAGATACAATTGTCGGCGTCCCACTCAGCACACCTGTCGAACTATTAATAACAAGCCCTGTAGGCAGAGCAGTCGAGGAGTATGATGTCACAACCCCACTCACAGTAGGTGCATCCGGAGTACCAGCAGCTAAGCGGGTAAAAATAGCAGGTTCAATTGCATAGAGCAAATTCGATGGCGCTGCGGGAGCTGCAACTGATAAATCAATAACAAAAATCGAATACCCAGTACTACCAGCTGCAGTCACTGTTAGACTCTGCGTTATATTGGATGTTGGTGTTCCGCTCAACGTACATGTTGAAGCGCCCAGAGAAAGACCCGAAGGCAACGATGTGCTTGAAGTACAGCTCGTTATCACGCCGCCGTAATTAGTAAAAGCAGTACTTGAAGAAATGTTTGAAGACATGTTGACGCTTTGTGTATAAGCAGCTGTAGATGACAAGCTTGGCGTCCCATAATGAAAATTGTTCGCACTCCCAATCGCAGGAGGAGCCACTTCAACAACAATAGTAATCGAGACAATAGAAGTACCCGACACATTGGATGCGATGATATTATACTGCGTCGCACTTGACACAGCGGTTGGCGTCCCAGTTATTTCACATGTCGTAGCATTCAAAGACAAGCCAGTAGGCAACGCTGGAACTGACGAACACGACGTAATTGCATTACCGCTATTCGTAAAGACAATCGGACCACCAGAAAGTCCAATATTCTGACCCTGAGCAAAGGTAAATGATGTGACTGCAGCCGCCAATGACGGACTACCAGCTGTAACAACAATGTTAAATTTTACAAGAACATCCTGTGAAGGACCAGACACAGTCAATGTGTAATTCACAGCTGCCTGAGCTAGCACTGGCGTCCCAGTGATACCACACGTCGTAGCATCAAGCGAAAGCCCCTCAGGTAAGGCGGGAGAAATAACACAGTTCTTAATGGAACCGTTATTCTTAGCCGGCGTCACATTCACAGGGACACCAACCAGGTACACCTGATCAGGAATCGTTATAGCTGCCGTCTCCGTCTCTGATGCGATAACGCGATTAAGAGCATCGGTATTATTTGCCTTGATCTTACAGCCCTGAGCTATGAGGAGCGCGCCGCAAAAAACAAGTTTAGTTATAACTCTATTATTTAAAATATTTTTCTTAAGCATAAATTACTCCTCAATAACGTTCCACTACTTATCGTACGAATACTCATTTTTCTTGTCAACTATTTGAACGAATGTCGCATTTTACTACATATGTCATTACGGACTCAGTCGCACGATACGATTATTTGCAGGATCTGCAATAAGAAGAACCTGACTATTACTTAAAGTCGGATCAAAACCAAGAATCATGCCTGCCGGCGTGTTAAAATTGACATCAAGCTGACCAGGTGCAGCAGAACCTGACGTCAACCATGTTTTAGTTCCAAAACTATCTGCGTAACAATTCGCACCAGAAGTCGCACACTTCCCTTGCCACCCATTCACTGCGCCATTTGTTGCAGCACGCACAATACGCGAATTACCAGTGTCTGCAATATACAAAGTCGTATCATTCATATCAACAGCAAGAGCGCTTGGTCCATAAAATCGGCCCACAACTGTCGAAGCTGCGCAGGAAGTAAGGCTAGCGGTACTCCATCCAGCAGTATTCACATTATTTGTACCAATATAGCCCTCATATGAATACCCATTAGCTATGGAAAATTTTTGAATAATATTACATAATCCATCAGTAATATAAATATAAGAATTATTTAAAGCAATTCCAATCGGCTTGTAAAGCACCACCTGTGGCAATACCCCTGTCCTTTTTTCTCCAGGATAGAAAGAAAACTGCGATCCCGTCAATGTAACGCCAAACGATTGGTATGCATAATTTGAATTTGTCGAACAAAATCCAGAACAGTAACTCACACCGCTTGATTGCGACACCGAACCCGCTCCAATCCAGCCAGTATGAGTAATACTACTATTTATTGTGACCGAGTATACTTGCACTGCAGCCAAACCACCATCAACGACATACAGTAAACCATTCAGATAACGAATAGCAGTTGGCTTGTTTAACCCTCCCGTTGCAGCAGACGTGGTCGTTGTATAAACTAAAGAAACCATACTCCATCCTGTCGTGACACCGCTAGGATAGAGAGCGCCATAAGAACCAGCGTAGATACCCGTCGAAGCATTGATCCGCACAATAGTATTGCTTCCCTGATCAATAGCATAAAGATAGGCAGCACCATCGTTTGTGATACTTACAAGATTCTTATATGCACCAGAAATCGAATAAGCAGACTGAATAAGACTACTTTCAGTCCAGCCTGTTGTTACACCAGCCCCAGTCACTCCGACTGATCCAGCATAATTTCCATTTAAAAATCTTGTCACCCCATAAGGCGTGACCGCATAAAGATACTCGCCCAAGATTGTAATATCCTTAGGCGAAAAAGACGATACCGAACCCCCCGCCGTCGTTGCAATCGCATAGCCCCCCGTACACCATCCACTCGATAGCGAAAAGGTACTCAGTAATGTACACAAACTACCTGCAATACTACTACTTGTTGCCAATCCCAACCAGCTTGCCTGCAGAAACCCAAGCCTCACTGTTGTCGTAACTGCAACAACTTGATTCCCTTGCTTAAATAGTACAGAAACACTATACACGCTCGGCGAAGACGCCTGCGTTGCAACACCAGATATAGCTCCACTTGATGCAGTTATACTCAGCCCTGCAGGCAACCCTCCAGGAACCGAAAACACTTTACTAGTAACAGAAAAAGATGCACTTATTGATGGCATCAGATAAAATGGTGCACCCACCAAAGAATTCGACACACTATATGTCACCAATGGCGGCTGCAAGTACTGCGGCACACTCACCCCAGTACTATAGTTGATCACTGTTGATGTGTTTGAAGCAATCACTGGGGCATTTAAACCTGCCGCACTCTGCAACTGCGCTCCATAACCACTCATCGATGATGCATCCATTGCATTTGCAGCCGATTGCGCTATGTTTTGTGCATTTGATGGATTTGCTGCAACCGCTGCAGCCGTTACAGAGCACGAAAGATTGACCAGAGACCCTGAAACGCTCGAAATATTCCCCAAGCCCATCACCGCGCCAGCTGCCACCTGACCACTCATTGACGCATTGGCTCCAATAAGACTATTTGTGATGGTTCCAGAAAAAAGCGCAGCACTTGCACTATCTGTCACCACGCTGCTTGTCCCCGAAACAAGCCCTGCAGCCAAAGATTGCGTCAAAGCAGAGTGCTGAGCAGACGGCGCCGAAACCATCATCATCCCCATAGCATTTGATGCAACACTACTTGCAATACTTGCCTGCTGATTTTGAGACAATGAACCAAAATACCCCAACGAGCCTGACACCCCTGTACCAACAGCCTGCACAAAATACGGAGCATTGCCTGATGGCACCATACTAAAAACGGTCTGCAAGCAATTACTTGTAATACTCGATGTCACTGCAGCAATAGACGCCAAAGAAATCGACGGCACATTTGCCAAAGCGGCTGTTACCATCAGAGACTGTCCCCCTAGGATGGAAGCTGCAATAGACGACGAAACAGGCAAAGCAACGGCTGCATAGGCGCCTCCTGATGCAATAGCAGGCAAATAGGTAGCCGCTGACCCAGGAGCTTGAGCGACAGCACTATTCGCAACAGCCGCACTCATGCTCATCACTCCTGATGCATAAGAAGCAGAAGTTAATCCCGTCATCGTGACACTTGCAGTTGCTGTATAATTGATAGCAGCAAGCGCGCTGACATGCTGTGATTCACTCAAAGCAGCTATCGCGGGTACCGTTTGATCAAAACTCAAGTCTCCAAGTGCACCCGCAACAACTCCCATAACTAACAAGCGAGACGCATCATCAACAAGACCAAGACTCCCAATCGCCTGAAAAGCGCCCCCTGCCATAGCAGGCAGGATCGACGAGACTGTAAGAGCATGGCGAATTTTTGGCTGAACCAGCACCTGATGCATAGCATTGAGAGTAAAACCGGATTCGTTACCAGAACTTGACTCAGCACTACTAGCAATAATCGCAGCCTGTGACTGCGTTAACCCACCTGTCAAAAGTCTTGCCTGTAAATTACTCCCCAAGGTTGATGTGAGATCAAGGCTCAAGGTCCCTGACGTCCCTGCTGACTGGGAAGAAACAGATGTTTGCGTTTTTGACGTCAAACATCCAGTGAGCAATACAATGGCAGATAAAAATAGTTTCATACATGCGCCTCTGCACATAGAATAGTCGATTGTTTATATTTTAAAAATGTGTCAATACTACCACACAGGAAAATTACCCCTCAGGCGTTCCCCTTCCCGCACCGAGAGAAGAACATGAATCAGCAAGGGCAGGCAGTCGTTGAATATATGCTCATGATTGCTGTCATAACTGGATTTTTTGTCACCATGACAACACTTATATCCAAAAGCGGTATATCAGCACACCTGATGCAGAGCATCAATAAGAAGTTTGCTACGGTCTACCGATATGGCAAAAGTGACGTACTTGGATTTGACGACCCAAATGGTCCGAAAGACCACCCCCGCATCACCCAATCGGGCAATTTTCGTATCTTCCTTGTCGTGCACTAAGGGTCAAAGCCTCCTTGAGTTCCTCCTGACCTTGCCTCTTTTGATCTGTTTTACTAGGATGCTACTATTCGTCAATAGCGCGATACAAACAAGCATCGTGAATCAGCAGTATACCCGCGCGCAGATACTCATGCTGACCTACAATAGCCCCTACTATCCGGAACTCTCAAAGCAGAGGGCGTTCAAAACTCCCATGAATGTCTTTAGCCTTGGTACCTCAGACAGTCTCACTACTGACACTGAAAATGAAATTGCAAGCATGATCCCCACTGCAACGATCCAAGATATTTCTCCAGGCGCTAGAAATGCCGGCGGATCAAATGACGCCTCAAGTTCACCATCATCCAGATCCCGCGTGAGGATACGAAACTCTATAAGCATGTGTACTGCAAACTACTACTTGAATCAAGGCAGCATCAATATCCATAGCATAGCGCCAAATGAAGGCAACACGATGAACTATATGTGTGGTGCCGGCAATCACTTTGTCGAAGCAGAAGACTCATAACGATACCTTTTTTTTCTGAATGGGTAGACAAAAAAGAGAATGCTAAAGATAACTAAAAGACGCAAAAAACCTTCCAGAAATTTTTTTCTATCCCATACAAAAATACTCATTTTTTCTTCCCACGAGTAAACAACAATGTGATTTTTCGCATTCTCTCCAGGAAGATCATTGGGATACATGTATCCAGAGCATCCTTCTGGAGGGTCGATAACTATGTTTTTAATTATGTTTTTAACTAAAACAAGAATACTTACTTTTTTTTGCATACACCCTACAAAAAGATCCCACTCAAGAGGCACTTTATCCTCTTTATAGCGAGACAAGATCTTCTTGTGAAACTGATGACTATCATATTTTTTATGTAAAGAAGTATATCCTAAAAAATCAGTACATGCATCTAAAATGGCCGATAGCTGTGTATAATTATGAAAATAAAGCGACTTCAGTGCATCTCGCATTTGTGCCAGTGTATTTTTAATGACTGATTTTTTATAAATCTCTGAAACAATTAGCTCATTTCTTACAGAATAATATCTCATCCATATGGCTGATTTTGTATAAAACGGCTCATGCCAAAGACCTCCGCTTGGCAGAGAAAGAATCTTCTTTCCCCTTTTTTTAAAACGAAGACCTATTTCAATGTCGTCAGCTCGAATAAAAAGTGGCAGTGGCAAATCATTCTCAGCACGAGTCCATTCGGTTGGATACGCATAAAACCACCATGCCCCATAATCTGCATGACAAGACAAAAGAACCCCAGCTACCATCATACTATCAACAGGAACTTGAGGCATATTATACACCAAGGGCCGGCACAGACCGTCAAATCTTGCCCCTAACTCAAAAATACTATACTTTCTTTTTGAATCGAACATTGCGCCCGACAGTGAGCAGTCCGCATGTAAAACAGCAAACCATCTTGCAACTCGCCTGACAACCTCCGAGAGGAAGAATACATCGTCATCCATCAGCACAGTGTGCGTTATCGTAGAATCTTGATGCACTTCCTGCATACCTCGCCCAAATCCGCCTGATCCTCCAGTATTTTCCTGAGAAAAAAGACGCACCCCTTCGGGAAAATCTTGTGCGCCCAACGTTTGACCATTATCAACAACGAACACTTGACTGCAGATATCTGACAATTCTGTACAGAGAAGAGAAACATTACGCTTCACGTCAATTTCTTTTTTATAGGTACACGCCACTATACCAAGCTTCACATCTCTGACAACAGCATCTTTATGAACGCCAAATGCTGCTTCAAAAAAAATCGATCCAGGCACAAGTGCCTCAAGTTCAAAATAAATAATACCAGGCATCGAAGAAACAGGCAATTCATACAACGCTGCTGCTTCAACAACCACATCAAGCACTATTTCATCTGCTCGGTACGCCATGGACCGCATCAGTCGCAAACGAAAAGAACCTTGCACATGAATGGAGAAGTAAAAAAAATCTACTTTTTTTTCTAAATATTTTAGATGGATTTCAGAAAAACTATTCAAATAGTTCGAAAAAGACGCAGCCCCTGCTTCATAAAAAAAGAGCGATTTTTTATCATTTTCAACGACTCGCGCATGAACAAGACTATGCACAAGAGGCAACAGATCCTTCTCTCCCTGAATAATAGTGTTTGATAGAGCATAAAAAGAATCTTTATTCATGGCTTCTCCCTAAAAATTCACGGACAAGTACCAGAGCATCACGCCCTCTCCCCAATTGCCACAAAAGAAAGACATGCTTTAATGTTTTCAGCATCAGCACACCGTACCCAATAGGACTGGCAATTTTTTTGTAGAATTTAATACGATTTTTTAACCCCAGAAGATGCTTCGGATGCGCACTTGAAACAGCATACATAGTATCTTTATGGTACATAAGTGCCTTGTCCACAAAACGCCCCGAT
The DNA here is from genome assembly GCA_903898645.1 of Oligoflexia bacterium. Lineage (GTDB taxonomy): Bacteria > Bdellovibrionota > UBA1018 > UBA1018 > UBA1018 > CAIUGE01. The sequence continues at coordinate 20,644 of CAIUGE010000109.1, forward strand.
TGATACAAACGTGTTATCCGGTACGTATACTCTGTATCATCAAACCACAGAAAAAATGAAGCATCCGGAAAACCTACCGCCTTGACCGCATCACGAGGGATCAAAACACCCACAAAAGCATTCGCCTCAAGACGCACCCCATGCTCCAGATACCTCTCACGAATAAGAAGACGATCAATACGGGCCTTATGGTGGTACGATTGCCTGACCCCTGAAGACTTATGGATAACACACGGCGCATAAAATCCAGCACTCTGCTGCTGAGCATCGCCACAAAGCGTCTGCAAGCAGCATGGATCAGGCTCGGCGTCATCATCCATAAGCCACAACCAATCAAAGCCTAACTCATACGCACGCCTCACTCCTTCAGCAAAGCCCCCAGCCCCTCCAGTATTACGCTCCATGCGCACGACATGGATCCCAGGATAGCTCAACAGAAAATCTGCAGTGCCATCAGTTGATGCATTATCAATCACAAGCACACCATCAGGCACTTGCACCTGCGCATAGAGAGCATCAAGACACTCAGCCAGCATCTTCTGGCGGTTATAAGTCACGACAATCGCACAAACACGCATCACGTTTTCACCTTTACAGCCTTTTAATAAACCAAAAAATCCGGAGCAAACTACCCCTACATACTTTCAAATGACGTCATAGTACAGGAAGAACAGACGACGGCCTCACCCAGGCCTCACCTGTCACACGGGGCTTAATCTCTCTTTCATACATTACAAGAGCCGCGCCAATTGCCTGATGCATATCAAGGTACTTATAGCTCCCTAAACGTCCACCAAAATAGACGTTTTGCTCCTTCTCTTTGAGATCCATGTAGGCTGCAAGAATCTTTTTGTCAAATTCTTGATTAATAGGGTAATACGGCTCATCTCCATTTTGGGCAAATCGCGAGTACTCTCGAAAGATCAATGTCTTCTCTTGCTGGTACCGCCGCTCTGGATGAAAATGCCGAAACTCATGGATCCGCGTAAATGGAACCTCTTTATCTGCATAGTTCATAACACTTGTGCCTTGGTAGTCAGGCACCATGGCAACATCTCTTTTGAGGTCAATCGTACGCCAACTAAGCTTTCCTGCCACATCATTAAAATAGCGATCAATAGGGCCCGTATAGACAATAAGACAGTCTTGTGGTAAAAGCGCACGAATATCAAAAAAATCTACCCCCAACTGGATATCAATCAGCGGATGCGACAGCATTCTTCTAAATAACGATCCATATCCATCAAGCGGAATCCCCTGATAGGGGTCTCCAAAATACCTTCCATCATAATCAAATCTCACAGGAAGTCGTGTTATAATTGACGCAGGCAGCAACTTCGGATCAGTCTCCCACTGCTTAGCAGTATACCCCGCTATAAAGGCGTCATAAAGAGGCCTCCCTATAAGACTTACGGCTTGCTCCTCAAGATTCTGAGGCTGAGCAATGGCATCTCGAGCAATTTCTAAAGCCAAAAACTCCCTCGCCTCACTGGGCGAGAAGCTCTTCTTATAAAAAAGATTCATCGTCGCAAGATGTATTGGCATAGGGTACACCTGACCCTGCGTCGTTGTCCACACATGATGCATATAGCTGTTAAATGTTGAAAAGCGATTCACGTACCGCCAGATAGACTCATTCTGTGTATGAAAAATATGGGACCCATATGCATGGAACTCAATACCTGTCTCAGGATCTACCTCTGAGTACGAGTTTCCGCCAATGTGAGCCCTGCGATCAAGAAGCAAAACCTGCTTACCTAAGTCCCCTGCAATCCTCTCTGCTACGGTAGAGCCAAAAAAACCAGCACCAACGACAACGAATTTGATATTTGAAAAATCCACAAAAATTTTATACCAGATTTTAAGAACTCGCGTCAAGCATCGCGCTCTTCCAGAGCTTTTTTTAAATAATTAAAGAATATAACATTCAAAATCTCTATTGCGTTTTGTCACAAAAAACATTGGTTGCACCAGGCGAACGAAGACTCAGCAGGAGGCGCTTGTCATCCTCATATTCATTGTGAGCAAGATGTGTCGCCAGAAGGGCCGCATCCAACGCAACGAGCTCTGCAGCCGTATAGGCAGACTTTTCAATAAGGACTCCATCAAACCCGAGACACAAAAAGTTCTTCGCGATCAACTTTGTCGGCTGAGCCTCACTAGCGCGCTGCAATACACCAAACTGCGGATCATGAGACATCAAGCCATAACTCCAACTTGTCCGGCAAGGGAGTGTGTCATAGATATAAGGAAGGAGATGGTCATACGGATCAAAGTTGAGCTGTTTAGCTGCCTCCGGCCATGGCGCAATTGGCAACTGAACGATCTGCTTCAACCCCCTATCATGAATTGCATTCAGCACACTTTGCAGACTTTGTGTCTCTTTCTGGTACATAGCGTTTTCCAACAGCTGACGCTGATGCTGACTATAAAAGCCCAAACATGGCCAACCGTTGACGGTCGTCAGCAACAGAAGAACGAATGCTATTTTTATTTCTGCTTTCACGCCAGGAGAATCGACGTCACCATGGGGACTAAAAATCCACCTCAACTGGTATCCAAAAACGATGATCGCTCCGAATGCAAAAAATGGACTGATCCGCGCTTGCGATCGAATGGCTGAAGTAACAAGAACATTAAATATGAGCCCAATCCCATACGGCATGGTAAAAAGGAGCGCAAAGGTCATGAAAACAAGAACTGCCTTAATGCTTTTTTCCGTGCTGCTCCTCGAACGATCCTTCCACCAAAGAGGATAAAAAATAATATTTAAAAGTGCCACAACAGAGAGCACAATCCCTGGCCAAAAGTCAAATCCCTCGCCTACTCGCTGCGCCATGTATCCATCAATGCTTCGACTACTCGGCAGATAGAGCGATGCAGTCCACAAAAGATCAGCTATCTTTGTTCCAACAATTATCTGCTCCATAAACCCTCTTTGAGGGAGATGGAGATGATGTTGCTTAAGAAAATGAAGCGACGGGTACAGAGCAAGAGAAAAGAAACCTAAGCAAAGAAGGATCACACTGCCACATTTCAGCAATAAACGAGATGGCAATTTCGATTGCTGAGTCAGCTCAGTCACAGCAATGACAAGAGAATAGATACAAAGAAGAATCAGCGAAAAAGCGAGATAATAGACACCCGAAAATCCGATAATAACAGACCCTAGAAGCACCTCCCACTTTCCTAGGAACGAAAGAAGCTCCCGAAAGCACGAAACTGGTTTCCCATCCACACTTTGAGCTATCTCTCTACAAACGATATAAGCCCAAGGTGCAGCATAGTATGCCGCAAGATAATCATGCCCAGTAGATCGACAAGCCAAGTAAGGAACAAAAAGAAAAAGCCACCCCCCAATCAACGAAAGAGCAACACTCCGAAGAAACTTCCACAAAGCAAAAAATGCAGACCAATACGTAAAAAGAATAACAAGTACATAGTAATAATTACTCGCCCTAAAAGGATTACTCGTCACAAGCGTACATAACCGAAGAATGGCATGCTGCGATAAGTCAGGAAGAGGGAATGCATACATGGAAAAAACCCCAGGTCGACCCAAGTCAACATTGCTCCAAAGCAAACCATGACTCATCATATTTTTTGCTACTATAAGCAAGAACGTATGATCCCCCCAGAGAGTCTTTGGCAGCGAGAAGTCAAGTGATGCAAATCCTGCAACAATAAGCGCAAAAACTCCCCCAATGACAGGCCAAAAAAATCTCAACAAAGGTGTCGCACTTTTTCTCATCTAGAACCCCTCTCTCGGATGGCAGACTGAAGCAGTATAGGCGCTCTTGAACCTAACTCGTCTCACAGGATGCGTCAATTTTAAATTCGTAGAGGAAAAAGAAGCATAGAAGAGAACCAACGCATTCGCTTCGCATTGCGACAGCACCCACATGGACCTGCACTCAATAACGAACGCCTCATCCCTCCTTTGACAAAATGAGGCATACGATCCCACCCAGAAGGACTCCCGTCCAACTTTCATCAAAGCTCCAATCCTTTGCGCAAAGCTTAGTCCTTAGTTTCTTCACGCGCAGCCAGAATTTGATATATCCATTTTTGATGCATAAAAATTGGCTCCCAGGAACTCAGGAGAGAATAAACCGTCTTGGTAAAAAACCGCATTGGTTCATCAAGCCTCGTGCTGCGTGCGATACCAGCAAGCTCTAAGCGCCCCGTTAGACCTTCAAACACCAAAGGCCCCCACTATCACCATCGACAACCATACTTTGCTCTGGATGCATTTTGACCCCAGGCATTTCGATCATTATATTGTGGTACGCAGGACGCATCACATCGAAGTGCTGATTGACTGCCGGCGGTATATCAAAACGATTTGTTATATGAGGGATTCGAGACACAAATAACGGAACCCCCCCAGAACTCGCCCGGAACTGCACCCACGTTTTTCCTGCATGAACCTGTCTCAGATCAAGGAGATTTGTCCTATTTGTTCCAAAAGACCCATAGCCTGCAATCTGTCCCTCAACAAAGCCATCAGGCTCATACCTATCTCGAGCACTCAGGGAAATTGGCGTTATCTTCTGATCCAAACCACTTACCTCAAACTCAAGAATAGCAATATCATAAGCAGAACGAGCATTTGAGGCATCAAATTGAGGATGTAGATACACGCGCAACACCGGAATTCTTTGATTCTCTTGAATACTGGGACGAAACGAAAGCCATATACTTCTAGAGTTTCTCTGAATACGACGAGCGCTCGTCAAAACGAATCCTAGTCCATCACGTTCATGAATAAAAATACCAGTACAAAAATTGTTCCCACGAGATGTGCCAAGGATGATCGCACAAATACCAGAAATCTCGAGTGCCTTGCGATGCGCCACCTCTGCTGCCCTACGTGCATCATAATCACCTCCACGACCACTCTGAACAGGATGGACGACAACAAGCGCAGTAGCCATAGGTATAAAAATCACAAAAAAAAGCACCTGACGCATAACAAAACCCTCAAAGGGTCCTCCATGAGGATACCGTCATTCAACGCACATGAACAGATACAACTACGCAATCCACCCACAGGCTCGGCGCCTACCACATTGCTAATAAACAAGACTCTCCCTCAATGCACCGACTGAATACAGCCGACACATTCGAACGATTTGCAACTAATTTTGAGATCGTAACGCATCCGGCAGATGACTAAGAGCAGTCAAAGTGCGTACACGAAGAGGGTTATTCTGCGACTTCTGGCAAAACTCATAGGTAATAAAGGACCGAAAACCGAGAGCATGAGATGGACCAATGTCAGTTTGGTAATTGTCACCAATAAAAGCGCATCGAGATGCAGGAAGAAGCAAAAGACGTAACACTTCTTCAAAGATCCTTGGGTTTGGCTTTTCGATACCAACTTCTTCTGAAGTCACCACATAAGGAAAGAACCTCCCGTCTGGATCTATGGCAAGCAGCTTTAAAAGCTGCGTTCTTGTATTTTCATTTGTTACAATAGCGAGCTGGTATCGTGAAGCCAAATCCTCAAAGAGGGCGTCCCTCTTCAGTGCACGCCACTGCTCACGTACCTCGTGTATGAGAGCATCCTCATAAGCCGCCATCAAGGTGATGACTTTTTTTGGCGAGAACTGCTTGTGCGCTTCCAAGTAGCACTTAAGATACAAAAGTCTATTGCGCCCACTTGGGTGCCCACGACCTAACCTAGCCTTGACGCGCTGGCGTGACGCATCAAGCTGGTCAGAAGAAATACCTATGCGCGTCAAAGCAGCAACGTATGCCTTGTCTGCATCATACAGCGTATTATCAAGATCAAAGACAAGGCCTTGAATACTCATGCAATGCCTTCTATCTAATAGATGAACCATTGTCACGAAGTCCGGTTTTTCATAGAACTATTCAGTGCATTCAAGCGAAGAGTGCGTTAATTTCCTCTTTAGGTGCAAGTCTATGAACTTTGATCCAAAATTACTCAGACGACATGTTCTCAATATGGCCTACAATGGCGGGTCCGTGCATATCGGCTGCGCTTTCTCACTCATTGAGATCATGAGCCTCCTCTATGCCGAAATCCTGACTTTTGACCCTCAAAATCCCAAATCAGAGAACCGGGACTATCTCGTGCTCTCCAAAGGCCACGGGGTCATGGCGCAGTACGCATGCTTCAGAGAGATCGGATGGCTTACAGACGAGCACCTACGCTCCTACTTGAGTGACGGATCCTTACTCCATGGTCTTTCTGAATCTCATACAGTTGGATGCGAGGTGTCGTCTGGCTCACTCGGCCACGGCCTACCCATTGCTGTAGGCATTGCGCTAGGACTCAAGATGCGCGGCAACCAAAAAAGGGTCTTCTGCATTGTCGGGGATGGAGAACTCAACGAGGGCCCCAATTGGGAGGCTCTTGCCTTTGCAAGCCATCACCAACTTTCAAACCTTTGGGTCATTGTTGACGCAAATGCATTTCAAGCCATGGGAAGATCCCAAGATGTTCTGAATATGGAACCCATGGTTGATAAGTTTCGCGCCTTCGGTCTGGCATCAGAAGAGTGCTCTGGCCATGATATGGGTGCCCTAAGAAAAACCATCACACATCTCGAACAAGAAAAACCTAAAGCTTTGGTAGCCAGAACTGTCAAAGGAAAGGGGATTACGTTCATGGAAAACGACAATCAATGGCACTATACAAGGCTTGATAAAAATCTTCTGGATGCATGCCTGAAGGAGTTAGCGTGAGAACGCTCCTTTCTGAAAGAATAGTCGCCTCTGCCATCTCGAACCCTCAATTTGTAGTCCTTTCTGGCGACCATGGGTACGCTCTGTTTGACGCACTTCGTGCACAACGACCAAACCAGTTTCTTAATGTCGGTATAGCAGAGCAAGCAATGGTCGGGTATGCTGCTGGACTTGCAAAGACAGGTTTTAGACCCCTCGTCTATGGTCTTTCAGCATTTGTACCTCTTCGTGTCTTAGAGCAAATAAAACTCGATGTCTGCTACCCCGCCCTTCCTGTTATTTTTCTCGGAGACGGGGCCGGCCTTGTATACTCAACCTTAGGGTCATCCCATCAATGCGGAGAAGATATCGCATGCCTCAGACCACTCCCAAATATAGCAATTTATAGCCCCTGCGATGCCTATGAGCTTGCCACATGCTTTGATGAAGCGCTGCATTCAAAAACTGCATCCTATATAAGAATAGGGAAGAGCGACCGTCCAGCAGTAAACCTCATGCCACCTTCTACCACGGAACCCTATTTCACCCACGAGAGCAGCTCCACCAAGCTATGCGTTATTTCTTCTGGCTCTCTGGTTTCCGTGGCAAAAGACCTTGGCGAAAAACTCGATATACCAACAATGTCTGTCCCACGGATCCAACCCTTTCCCCAGCAGCTAGCGAAGAGCCTTTTACGTTTTCAATTTCTCGTGATCCTTGAAGAACACAGTCGATTTGGTGGACTTTTTTCAAGCCTTGCTGAAACAATGAGCGAAATGGAAGCAAAAGATCGTCCTCGGTTTTTTTCGCTCTCGCTCAAGAACCAATTTGCAGAAAAATGCGGCTCCTACCAGTACGCACTGGCTGAGCATGCACTTTCTGACAGAGATATTGAGAGACGATTGCTCGAAATAATACATTCAATCGCATAAGATTGTGATAAATCTCAACGTATGCAACAAGCGTCTGAATTACGATCCCAGATTTTAGAACTCTCTTCACAGTACTTTGATGCAGCCATGACAAAAGAACCCTTTGTCGCCGGGAAGACCTACATCCCAGTAAGCACCAAGGTGCTTGATGCATCTGATCTTAGGCACCTCATGGAAGCCTCGCTTGATCTTTGGCTAACAGCTGGTCGATTTGCCAGAGAGTTCGAAAAAAGGCTTCCAACATTTTTTTCTCGCTCAACAGGCGCACTCCTGGTCAATAGCGGCTCAAGCGCAAATCTCGTTGCTATAAGTGCCCTAGGCGCCCAGATGCTCCCGAGCCTGAAACTCAAACCTCTCCAAGCAGGTGATGAGGTCATTACTGCAGCAGCAGGCTTTCCGACAACGGTGAATCCCATCATTCAAAATGGCTGGACACCAGTTTTTATCGATGTTGACCCGCATACTTTAAATCCAACACTTGAGGCGGTCCAAGAGGCCCGCTCTCCGCGAACACGCGCAGTCGTATTAGCTCACACCTTAGGCAACACGTACCGTGCCGATCTTATTGCAGAATGGTGCCGTAAAGAAGGACTCTATCTTATCGAGGATTGTTGCGATGCATTCGGCGCTACTATAGGAGATCAACCCGTAGGCTCTTTTGGTGATCTAGCCACCTTAAGCTTCTACCCTGCACATCACATCACCATGGGAGAAGGAGGCGCAGTCCTTCCATCAAATGGACGATGGAAGCGCGTAGCCGAAAGTATCCGCGACTGGGGTAGAGACTGCTGGTGCGAACCTGGAGTCGACAATACGTGCGGCAAAAGATTCGAATGGCAATTAGGGACATTACCGTGCGGCTATGACCACAAATACACATATTCGAATATCGGTTATAATCTCAAGGCGACAGATATGCAGGCCGCTTTAGGCCTTTCGCAGCTTGATAAGGTTCATGGTTTCATTAGCGCAAGACGCAAGAATTTTCAAAAGCTTGCAGACGGAATCCAATCCTCGGACGTCCTGCGGCGCTCCTTCGCTCCAGCAGCTCCAACTGCAGGCACCAATCCGAGCTGGTTCGGCCTTCCCCTTACCTGTCTCCCTGGCGTCAATCGCGACAAAGTAGTCCAAGCTCTAGAAAAAGCCAGAATAGGTACTCGTTTGGTATTTGCAGGAAACCTCACAAAACAACCTGCCTATCAATCAGCACAATTCAGGATCTCAGGCGACCTCAAATGGACTGACCAATTGATGGCAAGTACATTTTGGATAGGGGTTCACCCTGCACTGGACGATGCAAGGATCACCTATATGCTCTCGCAGCTCGAAACTATTGCAAAAGCCTAAGATACTGCCGAATTTGAGATTGCGTCAACATAAGCGCAGACTGCCCAGCGCTCTGATCGCGGTACCATTGCACGACCCATTCGAGACATTGCGTAAGATTCAGACGAGGGCGCCAACCCAAACGAGCAGCTGCAAGTGAGCAGTCCAGCTTAAGGTAGTGCGCCTCATGCAGAGGAGAACTCTCATCCTTCCAACGAGCAGAACCACCCCAGCTTTGCACCATTTTGTCTGCAATCCAGCGCACAGGCTTTGCATCGTCCTGAGCTGGGCCAAAATTCCACCCCTCTGAATACTCTGCCGGGGATTCCCAGAGCTTTTGAGCGAGAAGAAGATATCCACTGAGAGGCTCCAAAACATGCTGCCATGGTCTGATAGCATCAGGGTTACGAATCAGTACAGGCTCGGAGCGACTGAGCTGCCTGATACAATCAGGCACAAGACGGTCCTTTGCCCAATCTCCTCCACCAATAACGTTTCCTGCTCGGGCTGTCGCAATACCAATTCCTGTAAAAAATGATCGTCGGTAGGCTGCACTTACCAACTCCGCACAGCCTTTACTACTACTGTAAGGATCATACCCACCCATCGCCTCATTTTCACGATAACCCCAGGACCATTCACGATTTTCATAGCACTTATCGCTTGTCACATTCACAAGGACTTTTGTCTGCGCAGATTGACGAAGCGCTTCAAAAACATTAACAGTCCCCATAACATTTGTTGCATACGTTCCTACAGGATCTTCATAGGAGGAGCGCACTAATGCTTGAGCTGCTAAATGAAAAAAAATGTCCGGTTTCGCGCGACTCACCTCCCGCTTCAGCATCTCAAGATCCCTAATGTCCCCAATAATAGAAGTCATCTGCTCTGAAAGATGAGCAAGCCCAAAAAGACTAGGAGAACTAGGAGGGAGTAATGAGTAGCCTGTTACCTCTGCACCAAGCTCCAAAAGAGAGAGTGAAAGCCAACTCCCTTTAAAACCTGTGTGTCCGGTCAAAAAAACACGCTTACCCTTCCAGAACTGATTCACGAAACTTCTCCCTTAAGCCACGGCGCTGCACCAGAATCCCATAGATCCTGTAAAAAGACCTTGTCTCGCAAGGTATCCATCGGATGCCAAAATCCATCAAAGTTAAAAGAAACAAGCTCCCGATCCTGACTCAGCTTCTCCAGCGGCGCTCTCTCTAGGATACATGAAGCAGCAGAACCTAAGTACTGCCTAAAACTTCTTTGAAAGAAAAAGAAACCTCCATTAACCCGGCCCTGCTTCGATTCAGGCTTCTCAAGAAATCCATTAACAACGCCATCTGTACCAATCTGAAGTTCTCCAAAGCGCGCAGAAGGCACAACACTCAGGACCGTTCCGAGCTTCTTATGCGACCTGTGGAATTGGTACTCCTCATCTATATTCACACTCCCAAGTCCGTCACCATAAGTGACTGCAAAGGTCTCAAAAGAGTCTTTTTGTATGAAATCTAAAGCCCTCGCAATACGTCCGCCGGTCATGGTTTCAAGACCAGTGTCAACGACACGAACTCTCCATTTTTCATTATTGGTCGCTTCACCGATGGTGCTAAAAGGAGCCGAGGAGTTAACCCGGTGATCAATTTCAATCGAATTGCAACGCGCCTGATAATCTAAAAAAAACTCTTTGATAGACCAAGCCCGATAGCCTGCACAGATCACGAAATCATTGAAGCCATAAGCATAGTAGTGACGCATGATATGAATCAGGATCGGAAGACCCCCTATCTCGACCATGGGCTTTGGTTTCGAATGTGTCTCTTCGCTGAGGCGCGTCCCAAGCCCGCCTGCCAATATCAGTACTGGAACATTTTTGATATGGTTATGCATCTCATCACTCTCACAAAAATTAGACTAAATAGAAACCAAAATTCTTGCTTCATATACAAATTGACACAGGGCGTCTATCTTCATTGCTTCAAACGCTCCATGGTCAATGGGTCGAATAGCAACTGTTCAACTGCTTCTATCACTGTATGGATGATCTTGATATGCGCCTCTTGAACTCTTGCAGTCTGAGATGCATCAACAATAAGAGCAACATCAACAATGTTTTTGATACTTCCACCATCTTTTCCCAGAAGGCCTACCGTTTTAAGTCCTTTAACCCTGGCAGCCTCAAGAGCAAGCGCAACATTCTTTGAATTACCACTCGTTGAAATACCAACCAGCACATCCCCCGGACGCCCAAGCGCACGAATTTGACGCTCAAAAATATGATCAAACCCAAAGTCATTCCCTACACAGGTCATGTGACTTGGGTCACCAAGAGCCAATGCCCCGAGAGGCTCCCTATCTTTCTTAAATCTCCCTGTAAACTCTTCTGCAAAATGCATAGCGTCGCAATGCGACCCACCATTTCCACAGACAAAGACGGTGCCATTTCTCTCAAAGAGATCAACTAACATATGGACAAATGTATGAAAAGAGCTCAACAAAAGTTTATTTCTTCGTAGTGCGTTACAGATTTGTTCAGCATCTTCAAAATTTCTTACCCAAATTTCATCTATTTGCATATTTTCCTCTTATTTTGAAACCTAGAATGGTTCATTAACAAAGCTCACCCCGAGACGGTTTTTTAGCTCTCCACATCCCAGGAAACAATCTTAACAGAATGTTCTTACCAACTCGGATAGGGCACGTCATCAGACGCCCTATTCTCCATGAGGGACCTCTTTTGATTGCCTGCAGCTCATGATAGCTTGAGAAAATGCGAGGCATCGACAAAGTCATAACCCTCTTGCGCATTTCGTCTGGCGCTTGAAATGGATCCTTTATATTCCTCTTTTCAAATGAACTCATATGAAAAAATACCCGACGATCCTTCCGGCAGACATACCCTCCATTTGCATAAAACCCAAAAGAATACTGAGTAGAATAGGGCTGTAACATTTTTTCTACTCTTACTACTTTTTCTTGATGCAGGCGAAGAATGCGACTCATAGCACCACCGGACTTAAAAGGCCTTACAAAAGCACCACGAGGGAGAAAAAAATCTTGTAAATCCTCCTGTCCCTGAAAGTGCATAGAAACCAAAGGTCCATGCGAAGTGACAAAAGTATTCCCAGTATAAGACAGCTCTCTCTGCGAAGCATTCCAGATCGAAAAATGAAAAGAATCAAGATGCACTATTTTAACAGAATCAACAAAACTCGTAATTCCTGAAAAAATCAATTGCCCCTGCATCCATTTTTCTTCAAAATCAGCACCCGCCAATCCACACACCACTTCCTCTTTCCAGTATTGTATAAAAACACGCAAAGAGTACGAAGAACGTGCTGCAAAAAATCCACTATGGAAAAGGCCAGCCCGCAAAACCGTCCCGTTATCAGGAAGGAGGCCATCATAAGGCAATGGGGCTGTCACAGCTGGCGCAACGACAGCTTCATAATCCTGCACCCACGAAAAAATATCCGTCAAACTAGAGAAAATTTCAACTTCGGGATCGAAATATACCACTGACTCATAATCTTTGAGAAAATACTCCAAAGCCCACGGCTTAAGAGCCTCTTGAAACTCTTCAGAATCATATTGAAAAGCAAGCCTCATTGGAACCTGTAATTGCTCAAGATCAAGAATGTCATGGCCATAATTCTGAAGAGTCTGAGATCTCCTTTCAGCAATGACAAGAAACGTCTTTATATCATTATGCTGGACCTTCACAGAATCAAGGAGCACACGAGCTTGCGCCAGCTTCTTGTAGGACGCTATTGAAAAAACGACTCTCTTCATATGCTTTTTCCTTCATAATAAGCTTGGAACATGGTATCAACTGCAACCAACACATCCTCAGGTGAAGAAAAATTCTTACAAAAATTGTTCGAAAATGTATCACAATTTTCATGCATGGTACATGGTGAGCATGGCAATCCCTTATTCATATAGCGATACCCAGAGAAAACGGAAGCGTTAGAATTCGCTGGCCTTGTCGATGAAAAAAGACAAATCGAAGGGTGTAGTAGCACATGGGTCGCAAAATGCACTGGAAAAGAATCCATTCCTACAAAAATCGCATGAGATAAAATATCAGCCTCAAGCGCAGCAACGCTGCGAAAAGGCACCGTATGTACGCTATAGGCCAAAGCCTTACTTGTCAAAACAGATACACGGTACCCTTGGGCACGAAGAAGATCGACAAGGACCCTCTGCTGCTCCTGAGGATAGATTTTCAATAGCCATCCACCGTCAAAATGCAAGAGGACACTCTTGTCATTGCTTGGAGCATGAGAGAGACACCTTAATTCGCCAGCCGTACTACCCAAACGATCATTACTCAACGAGTTTATCCATTGATCTATCATATGACTATTTGCAAAAGCATAATCTTTTGACATACGGAACCAATAAAACAGCGCTCCAGGCGGTATATATTTATATATAACATGATGAAAAAAAAGAATCTCATCATTCTTGTGGCTCGTCAGTGCACTGTCAGCATACGCGCCTCGTCCAACACTATTTTCTTTCACAAGAATAAGCTCAAGATCGGGTGCTATTTTTTTCACTATAGGCGCAAACTCTTCATGCACAATAAGCGCATTAAATGGATGCTCCGCACGACAAAACGCTTTCATAAAAAATAGTACATCCCCAGCATGGTAGGGCATAACAGCAATACGGTACCGAGGCAAGCCCTGAGGCAATGAACGAAACGCTGCCAGTGCATGAAACGTTACAAGAGGATAAAGACTTTGAAAACCTTGAGACAGAATCCAGCCATCAGCACAATCACTGACACTTATCTTCTGTACAGAGAGCTGCACATCCCGCTGAAGAGCAACACTTAGATATTCTCGATCAAGAAGAGCCGAGACACTCGATAAAAACCGCAAACGAAACAGCATGCTCTCAGACGGCACGACTTCTGCCCCAAAAAAATATGCTAAAGGACAATCATTATAAGAAGAAATAACTGCTACGGCACCTGCATGGATACCACCAGCAAAAGCAATCACACTATTATAAAGCTCACTATAAAATTGCACCTTTGGATTAAGGACTAACAAACTTCCTTTGACACCAACAGCAAGAGCGCGCACGATAAGCATCTCAACATAGCGCGCAGGAGTTGAAGCAAGCGAATAAGCAAGATGTAGATCAGATTCTGGCTCAGCTGCATAAGAAATGGGAAAATCAATAAACTCAACACCACGCTGGAGAGACGCATCGAAGCATACTCTTGCATCAGAGTGCGGATTGGCATGCAGCACGGAAAGTTTTTTCTGCATCAACGCTTCCCCATATATGCCCTTGCATGTCGTAATGGCCACGTGATGGCTCTCCCTATTTTCCATGAAGGGCCTTTTTTTATCGCCACCAGCTCACGTACACTTTCCACATCAAGCAAAGCTGACACAATATACCTTTTACGCATTTCATCCTGGGCCCGAAATGGATCCTGCAAGTTCCTTTTTTCAAAGGAACTCATATGAAAAAATGCTCGTCGATCGCTACGCCAGATAAGCTCACCATTCATGTAACAGCCAAATGAATACCCCGGGAATGGCCTCAATGCTTGAGCCACCTTGAGGGCATGCGCAGCCAATAGCTGATGCACCCCATCTGGAGACACAAAAGGCCGAGTATGGACTCCACCACCAAATCCACGAAAATGGACGCTGACTAAAGGCCCATCAGCGGTCATCCATTGACCAGCGGCACACGAAAGACTCCTCTGAGACGCGCTCCATGAAGAAAAATGAACCGACCTGCTCCGAACAATCTTCAAAGAGCCTACATAGCTCCCAATACTAGAAAAGATTGCACCATTCCCTGTCCATTGCTCCAGCGGATCCCATCCTACTAAGCCCTGACACACGGCCTCTTTCCAATACTGAATAAAAGCATCCACCTCACTAGATGCCCGCATAGCGAAAAATCCAGCATGGAACAATCCAGTACGTAGCACATCGCTATTACCTGGCAACAATCCATCATCGGGTAACGGAGCGAGTACATTTGGGACCACAACTGCTTCATAGTCGTTCATCCAAGAAGCAAGACCCGTGAGAGGGGAAAAAAATTCTCCTTCCGGATCACAGAAAAGCACTGAGCCAAAATTGCGAAGAAAATATGCTAGAGCCCATGGCTTGAGCGCTTCCTGTAACTCCTCAGCCTCATACTGAAAAGCAAGCGCCTCAGGGACATCCAGCTGCTCAAGTTTAACAAATTCATGACCATAACCTTCAATATCTTGAGCATGACGCTCAACTATCACAAGGAATGTTCTTATTTCATTATGCTGGGCCTTGAGAGAATCAAGTAAAACGCGAGCATGCGCCACCTTGCTATATGGCGCTAAAGAAAATGCTACCATACCCATCAATGCACTTCCCCCTCATAACAAAGTTGAAACATCTCATCAATTGCAATGACAACAGCCTCAGGGGCAGCAAAGTTCTTACAAAAAAAAGCATTGTATTTATCACACTTACTCTTCATATTGCACGGCGAACATCGTAATCCGGACTGCAAAAATCGGTACCCAGAGAAGATCGAAGCATCGGAATTCTCTGGTTTTGTTGATGAAAAAAGACAAATCGAAGGATGCGTCAAAATATGAGTCGCAAAATGAACAGGAAATGAGTCCATACCAACAAAAATTGCATGTGATCTAATATCTTCTTCCAAAAGAGCAAGACTACGAAAAGGACGAACCTGAACACGACAATAATCAACGGGCTTATTAGTCACAACTGACACCCGGTACCCACGTGCTTGTAAAAGTTCAATAAGTACCCTCTGCTGCTTCTGCGGATACACCTTCATGAGCCAGCCCCCATCAAAATGCAGAAGAACACTTTTATCCATCTTGGACAGAGCGAGTTTTCTGGACTCCTGACTCACACATCTCCCACACTGATGACTCAGCGCATGCCGCCATTGATCCACCATATGCCCCTTCGAACAGCTGTAGTCTTTTGACATACGGAACCAATAGAAAAGAGCCCCCTGAGGAATATACGGGTACAGAACTTGATGAAAAAATAGGTCCTCACGGTTCCTATGCGCTGTCAGCAGGCCATCACTATTAGGCCCACGCTCCGGGCACCCTTCCTTCACAAGGATCAACTCAAAGTCAGGCGCCACTCGCCTCACAATGTCTGCAAACTCCTCATGAACAAGAAGCGTCGTAAATTGATGCGGAACACTCAAGGCGGCTTTGAGAAAAAAAAGCACATCCCCAGCATGGTAGGGCATAACAGCAATACGCTGCTTCGGTTCTGATTCTCTCCAAGCAGACAGCGCATGCAATGTGGTGAGCGAATAAAGACCCTGCAGACTATCAGGCGCCAACCAGCCACCAGCGTAGTCGGTGTCCGAGACATGAGTCACACGCAATTCAACATTTTGCTGGATTGCCACACGCAAATATTCTGCATCAAGTGCAGCCGAGACACTCGACAAGAATCGCAAGCGAAAGAGTTTTGCCGTTTCAAATACCTCAGAATCCTTGCCAAAAAAATACGCCAAGGGGCAATTATCACTCGAAGCAATGACGGCCACTTGAGTATTTTGCATATCCAGTGCAGCTTTGACCACAAGAGCATACATTTCATGACGAAAGTACGTGCGAGGATTGAGGACTAAAAAGCTTCCCTGAGCACCAAGAGCACTTGCTCGCGCCACGAGAAGCTCAACGTAACGCGCAGGAGTCCCTGCCAATGAATGCATAATATGAAGATCAGACTCTGGCTCTCTTTCATAAGAGATAGGAAAATCAATAAATTCAACGCCGTGATTTTTCGCTGCGTCAAAGCACACCCTTTTGCGAGGACGTGGATTCAAATGTAAAACAGAAAGCCTCTTCATTGAAGCGGAAGGATAGTGGAGTGAGCTATTCATTGCAAGATTTTTATATATCCCACCGGCGTCACGGAACCGGTGGAGAATACACATATTGGCGGGAGCGATGGGACTCGAACCCACGACCTTCGCCGTGACAGGGCGACGTTGTAACCAACTCAACTACGCCCCCGCTTAACGGTTGAAGCCAGACACTACCTGCATCACGATCCAAAGACAATAGTTTTTTATCCAAAAATTGGCAAAAGTCTCTCAGCATATCCCTGAGACAACGTGCTCTGCATGCTCGCCACGATTTCGTCGTAGATTCGCTGGACATTACCCTCACGGCTAAGCGTACTCCTATAGCGCGCATGAAGATCAACACAAGGAAGAAGCTCAAAATGCATCTTTGTAGGTAATGGCACCAGCATACTGAGAGCAAGTGGCGGCACAAGAAAAGGGAAAAGAAGCAAAAGACCACTCGCAAAGAGCCCAAGAAAGAAAAAAGAACCTAATGTCAAAGGCACCCCATGCAACCGAAACCTCTTCCTCAAACCCAAACGCTCAGCCAACATCTCGCCGCGGTGCATAATAACATAACTCTCATGAGCTCCAATACTCACAATAGGCACTATAGGTACATGAGCCTCCAGGGCTAAACGAATAAAACCCTTGCGTTCAAAAAAATCGATCTTTTTACGCTCTTTGTAAGTACGAAATGCCTCTTTCTCGCCTCCAGGAAATACCAGAAGGGAGTACCCACGCTCAAATGCATCAAGCGCCATTTGTTTATCTGCTGGTATTGCCCCAAGCCTGGGCACCAACGCTGGATCAACAGGAAGATGAAACATCCCCTCATGCGCTAAGCCAAGCGCTGGACGCTGCATCCCAAATCGTTGATGCCACGCATGGTACATCATGGGCACTTCCCAGGTAATAAGCCCATTGTGATTACCGACAAAAAGCACCTTGCCATCTGGCACACGCTCCCACCCAGCAAACGAGCATCTAAAGTAGTACTTTGAAACCCACTCTAAAAATGGCTCAAGCTTTTCCACTAATCTCCGAGAACGCGGATCTTCCACCGCACGAAAATACGCCTGCCTTGTTTCATCATCCATCTCAATCTAACTCATCGGTAGATCTCGCCCATTGCCCAATTAAACGGCAACGTAAAAATGCATGCATGAACATATCAAGGTCACCATCCAGAACTTTTTCTGCAGTTCCAGTCACAGCCCCCGTCCTATGGTCCTTCACCATCTTGTAAGGGTGCAGTACATAGGAACGAATCTGACTCCCCCACGCAATGTCCTTCTTGGTATCTTCAAGAATCGCCTGCTTCTGCTTCTCTTCTTCCAGGTGGCGGTCATAGAGCCTTGATCTCAGGACCTTCATCGCTATGTCCTTGTTCTTGATCTGCGATCGCTCCTGCTGGCAACACACAACAATCCCCGATGGCATATGTGTTATACGCACCGCAGAATCAGTCGTATTGACTCCCTGCCCACCTTTACCGCCTGAACGATAGACATCAATACGAAGATCAGTTGGAATAATGACAACCTCAAAGTCATCCTCAATTTCAGCGCTGACATAGACGCTACTAAACGAAGTATGGCGCCTTGCGTTAGAATCAAAAGGCGAAATACGCACTAAGCGATGCACCCCTGCTTCCGACTTCAGGTACCCATAAGCCCAATCGCCAGCAACTGTCATAGTGACACTTTTGATGCCAGCTTCATCTCCTGCCTGAATATCTAACACACTCACACGATACCCTTTATCTGCAGCCCACCTCTGGTACATACGAAGCAGCATCATAGCCCAATCCTGCGACTCAGTACCTCCCGCACCAGCATTAATTGTAACAATAGCATGACGTACATCAAGAGCATCTGAGAGCAACTGCCCTAACTCCAGTTTCTCAACACACCCACGCAAGGAAACAAGGAGTGCTTCGAGTTCCTGCGCAAGCGACATGTCGTGCGACTCATTCCAAAGCTCTTCTAACGCACAAGCATCATCATAACCCGCCTCCAAAGCAAGGAAGTCATCCAGTGCACTTTGCAAACGAGCCTTGTGTTGCAAGAATGTCCTCGCCCGTGTTGCATCACTCCAAAAATCAGGCTGTTGCTCTTGATCTGCGTATTCTGCTAGTTGCGCTTTTTTACGAGCGACGTCAAAGAGAGTCTCGAAGGAAAAGGATTTTGTGATCAAGATACGTCAATCGTTCACGGATATCGTCTAACATCCAGCCAGGATACACGCTCCAGCCGAAAGCATCAAGTACCTCCAGCTCCCTCGCTTCACATTTTTATTGAAACTCAAGATCCCTCTTGGTACTGCTCTGGCAGTGACGCCAACAATTCTCAACATGAAGCAACACTCCTCTGGACACATTTGCTTCAAATTGACAGCACAGAAAGTCAATAAAAAAGGAGGAATATGAATATAAGAAATTTTTCAATACCTCGGCCATTAAGATACAATCTTTTTATACACAAATCCCCACAATGGATACCATGCACGGATTCTTAATAAAGAAATCAAAAATTTTTGCTTACAAAACAACAACATCTACCAGAAGGAATCCGTTATGAAAAAAACAAAATCATCATGGACATTCATGGTTCTTTTTTTCCCCCTAGCTGGAGGACTCCTCACATTCATGCTTGCTGGATTTGCGTCGATTCATTTTTCAGAACCAAAAACTCTTTGGGGAGACCATACTTTTTTACTCATACAAGCAAAGAACATCCTGAGTCATGGCTTCCTTTGGAGAAATAGCGACCTTGGTCGACCAGGCGAGTTCTTCATGTACGCTTTTCCACTTCCCGATATATCACAACAAGCTATTCTCTGGCTCTGTACATGCGCAACAAAAAACCCCTTCATTGCAACTAACGCCTACTACGTAATTATTATTCTTTTTTCCTATTGGTCCGCATTTTTCGCCTTATGGAAATTCTTTCGCAGTGTCGCCATTCCGCTGATTGGAGGCGTGCTATTTGTTTTTGTCCCCTATTTAGCAGTCCGATCTACCGGGCACGACTACCTTGCCGCCTACTACTCCGCGCCCTGGGCATACATCATATGTATAACAATGGCTCAAAGCCAACCGTTACATAAGCTTGAAAAAAAATCCGTCATGCGGCACCTCGTATCGTTCATAGGAAAATGGGAAGTGCTTCTTGGCTCCGCGATCATTGGGTTATCAGGCGTATATTATCTTGCATTTGCACTGCTATTTTTTTGCATCTATTCTGTCGCTCTTGCTGGCACCGCACTTATGAAGCGCTCTCAATCATGGTTTATCCCAATACTACAAGGCGGCATGACAAGCGCCCTATGCTTAGGTTTTTTCTGCACTGCCATGTACCCATCGTTTCAATTTCTCCAACACCAACATATCTCTCTCCCCCAAAGACTTGCGAGAGAACAACCAATCGTTGGAACCAAGATAGCAGACCTATTGTGGACTATGGCACAGCACACTTCGCCAAGCAAAAAAATTACTGACTATATTACGTACCGATCAATCGCTGAGGGGTTTGATTTTTGGCCAGGAATTCTCCTTTCTATCTTTGCACTTGTAAGTATTATTTTCTATCCTCTCTGGTTTCAAGAACGTTCTGGTAGCGACAAAGAACAAAGCATCAAGGCAGTCGTAATTTTTATGATTTTTTCAATACTTTTTTCAACTCCACATGGGCTCGGACTTATTTTTAATACACTCATTACTCCAGCTATACGATCACAAGCACGAATAAGTCCTTTTTTTACATTCGGCTCAATTTTAATCTTAGGGTATCAGCTGAGATGCATTTTCCATTTCTCTGATTGGAATGCTGGAAAGTCTCCTTTCATTATAAGCAAAGAAGAACTAAAAGTAACATCTATTCTGCTTCTTTTTACACTGATAAATGCGTGGCCATATTTTGGATTTTACAAAGTGCACCAGCAGCAACTTTTACGTAACGCAACCTACAAACAAGAAACTCGCAGTCTTCACAAGATGCTAGAAAAAATCCACGATAAAAAACTCCATCAGATCGCACAACTACCAATTGCTCCCTGGCCAGAACCACCTCAGCAACTTCAGTTTGAACCATATGACCACTTCCTCCCTTACATCTATGATACGCTCCCGAGTCAAATAAGCTGGAGCTATGGATTAATGGCTCATGATACTCAATTTGCCGTCTTAAAACGCGCTAGCGACACCAAACAGCTCCCCCTATTGGCAGAAAACTTTTTGTGCTTAGGTTTTGATGGTTTACTTATCCAAAAAGCCGCCTACACTACTCCAGAACTCAACGCACTGAATGCCGCTTTTACAAAATCACATTTTGCTGACAATACATACGAAGACGACAACCGCCTTCTATTCTCCCTCCATCAAAGTACTGAGAGCAAAACATCGTGCATCACAAAACCAACAACGCTTAGAACGTGGCTACCAACCAATAAAGACGGCTTGGGAGCAAACCTTTTATTCACTGGATGGGATGCACCCGAAGACTGGGGAACCTGGGGCATTGGACAAAAACAAAGTATCGCTATCTCTTTAGCATCAGAAAACCCCACCGATTTTGAGCTAGAAATAGATTTTTATATTATTGCAACACCCAAAGCGAAGCAAAGAAATATTACTCTATTGGCTTCAGGAAACCAAATAGGTCAATGGAAAATAGACCCCACTCATCCGGACGGAGTAAGAAGTGTCATCATCCCTCAGAGTGCCTTTCCAAAAAAGAATGGCCTCTTAATCATAGATCTTCTGAGTAACAAAACCATCTCACCTGCTGAAGCAGGAACGAATGCGGGCGATTTCAGACAACTCAGCATTGGTATCCGGCGCATCTGCATTCGGCCTCAACTGACAAAGGCTTGAGCGCAACATGCTGGCTGTTCAAACAGTTTCTTCAGGTCACAACCCATTGCATTGCAAGAACGATGACGTGCACCGTGCACTGCACCATTCTCTCGACCTACCAAGCAAACCCAGCCGAAGAACTTCATTCCCCTTCCTTAGAAACAAGAACCATGATAACTAAACCTTAAGATTGTTAGGGTGCCTCTACTATTTGAAGACAGGACAGAAAATAAGTCATATCAATGCTTGAACGTGCTTTTGTCAGTCTACGCCAACAAAAAGAAAGTTTTAAATGAATATGCAAAATACAAAAAAAGAAGCCCCATGGAGCAAAACCCTAAAAATCATCGCTCTATGCGCACTAGCTCTAGCGTTTTTCTATCTCATGATGAGACCCTATTTGTTGTGCGGCTTTTATGATGACGATGCTCCAAATAGCTCGCAGGCAGCCTATCTCCGCCTGAATAAGATATCGTCTCTAGAATTTTTCCTGCACCACAACAGAGACTGGCTGAATCACTCCGGCAGAATATACCCAATAGCCCTTTTACAAGACATTTTCTTCAAGAACCTGAATTCACTCCGATTGTACCGTGACGCTCACGTTTTCATGGTTTTTGTTAATCTGGCCTGTTTTTTTCTGACACTGAAGCAATGGGGCAGGAATATCTATTTTTCACTACTCGCAACAATACTTGTCCTCACTCTCTTTCAAGCCAGAACCTACCACGACCCTATAACCTCATTTTGCGCACTCTTGCAAACAGTTTTTTTATTTGGGGCACTTTCGATATATTATACCAATAAGTTTATTTCTAAAAATTCCATATGGTCCCTGTCGGCCTCAGCTTTATGCTACGCCTTTGTGCTCTTAACCTACGAAGTAGGCCTAAGCTTTCTGCCGGTTATTCTTGCAATACTCTATTTAAACACTACATCAAAAAAAGAATGCTTCTATGCATCATCTCCGTTTATTGTTATCACAGCCGCGTATTTAGGGGCCACGAAGTACTTTAGATTGCATTCAGGAATGAGTTACGACGCGATACAGCTTGGCTCTATAGCAAGATTTTTTAGCACTTTTAAATGCCAGGTTTTTGCGGCACTGCCATTAAATTTTTTCTTCAACATGAAGAACGAGCACTGGTTTAACTGGAAATCTTTCTCAGCGGACCTGGTCCACGGCAGAAGTATTGCTCTTTTTATAATTGGTTTTTGCCTGTTCTTTTTCGTTATCAACAAATTGCAACGTTCGTCACGAATTCCTAGCCAAGTTATCATGATATTTTCAGCGCTCATGCTTCTTATCCCTTCTATGTTTCCGGCCATCAGCAGAAAGTACCAGGTAGAACTCCGACCTGGACTAGGCTACCATCCCGTGTATCTAGCGTATTTCGGCGTAGCAGCATTCATCGCATTACTAGTCTACATATGCATTCGACTTCTTGCGCATAGCAAGAACACCACTATCAACAAGATGATATGCTGCATCTTTGCCGCTCTTTTCTCAGTAGTTGCTGTCATCAACGTCAATGTCAACTACATGGTTGTACGCGCCCAGAATCTTGGATGGATGGCAGAGCGCGTTGCACTCGAGAAAGCCCTCCACAAGGGCCTGTTCTCCGAGATTAAGGACGATAGCATCATTATTTCAGATACGTCTTTTTATTGGCTAAATTCGGCATTCATATTCGGCATAACAGGAAAGAGGCTGTATGTTATTGCAGAAAAAAGCAGCATCTTCCCGTTGCCGACAGGGCTAGCTGCGAACAAGCCTGACAACATAAACCCTTTAACAAATGCGCAATTTGAAAGTCCTTTTGAAATTCATTTCCAAAAAGGAAACGTATTTTTATTAGCTTTTAACAACCCAGAAACACAGACTCGATCGATCTCTGTGTGCCCAATTACCAAAATGTCCCCTCAGTCTACATTTGAGACAGGCCCAAAGTGTTATGTTGCTTCAGATTAGAGATGCACTCAAAGACTCCTGCAGACCAAGAGGGATCACTCCACAAAACGACCGATCAAACCCTCTCCCACGAGCTTCTGCTCCCATCCTCGCATGACTCGAGCTTCCTTGAACCCCAGCTCATGATCAAATCCCAATAAGTGCAATATGCCATGCACTAAGAGGACATCCAGCTCCTGACGCACAGTATGGTGCTTCGCCTGTCTCACAAGCACCGTGTTACAAATTGCAAGCGACCCCAAAATCCCAAATGCCGACGGAAAGCTCAGCACATCCGTTGGCTGATCCTTGTTCCGCCATGTCCGGTTTAGTGTCTGCATGCGGCGTGACCCAACAATGATCACATCAACAATCCATGGCCCTTGATACAAACACCCCAAAGCAGGGTAAGCCTGCATCTTTTTTACCCAGAAAATGATTCTTTTTTCAGCGACTTGCTGCAGATCTTTACATAGATACATGGCATACTCCTCGGCAA
Organism: Oligoflexia bacterium; assembly: GCA_903898645.1. Lineage (GTDB taxonomy): Bacteria > Bdellovibrionota > UBA1018 > UBA1018 > UBA1018 > CAIUGE01. The sequence continues at coordinate 44,760 of CAIUGE010000109.1, forward strand.
TGGAACATAGTCTTTTAAAAACAATTGCACAACTCCGTGCACCAGGCGGATGCCCTTGGGACCGAAAACAAACCCATGCATCCTTACGTCCATACATTATTGAAGAAGCCTACGAGCTCCTCGATGTGCTCGATGAGGAAGCGCAAGGAAGACGCAACGATGAAGCCCTCCAAGAAGAGCTCGGTGACGTCCTCATGCAGGTACTCCTGCATGCCGCTATAGCCGAAGAAGAAGGTCGTTTCTCTTTCCTGGATATTGCCCGCACATTGAACGAAAAACTCATCCGGCGCCATCCTCACGTCTTTGGCGAGCTCAAAGCGACAAATGCTGACGAGGTAGGCGAGATCTGGGAAAAACAAAAAAAAGCGGAAAAAAAAACGACACTCGCAACTTCTCTGTCAGGCGTACCACGTCATCTACCAGCACTTCTTCGTGCCGGCCGTATGCTTGAAAAAACTGCACATGCAGGCTACATGCCCCCATCCGATTCACTCATGAAAATTGAAGAAGAACTCGGCGAGGTTCGTGCAGAACTCGCTCAAAACAATCATGCTGGCCTCACGCATGAAATTGGAGACCTCCTCTTCAGTGTCTGCAACCTCGCCCACGCAGTCAAAGTGCCCCCCGAAGATGCTCTTCGTCAAACACTGGCACGCTTCCATAAACGTATGACTCATATAGAGCGCGTCAAAGATCAACAAAATGCATGGGAAATATGGAAAAAGATCGAAAAACTGACTATCTGGGGTATCACAGGCCCCATAGCTTCAGGCAAATCCCACTTCAGTAGCTGGCTTACACGCGATGGCTACCAAGTACTTCGAGCTGATTCAATTGGTCACGATCTCCTCGCGCAACCTGAGCAGCAAGACTTTCTGATGCAGCATTTTGGCACTCAGGATCGCAGCATACTCCGTGAACGCATCGCCCACGACCCTCAAGCACGCAGCCTCCTCGAATCATGGATGCATCCACGTATTTATACAGAAACTACCCGCCGCTTAGCAGAACTTACAGGCGTAGTCTTCTATGAAAGCGCCCTTTTACCCTATGTACCCGACTTACTCCCTTTTGCCGGCATTATTCTGATGACAGCAACTCCTGAGATCCGCAAAAAAAGACTTATTGCACGTGATGGCTCAGCCTCTCAAGCTCTTTTTGACGCACAGCCATCAAGTGAAGCCTATGCACGCATTGCACATACCACAATTGACACATCTGCAGAACTACAAGAATCCCACTATAAGGCTTTTCTTGACTCGTGCATTGTATCTCGATTGCAATAATGCTACATCCCCAACAGGAGATCTCATGTTCTTACTACTCATACTGCTCACAGGATGCAATCTCACAGGCTTCATCGATCAGCCCTCAAATAATGACCAGTATCTATCAAAGGCTCAAGCATGTATCGATGCTGGCAATTTAGCCTGCGCAACACACTACTACGGAATAGCATCGACAACAGACAACATCATCATGGGACGCATATATACGGCACTTGCTACAGTAGGCATCACAGAATATGCATTCCTCGAAGCAACAATGAATCATGGAAATAGCATAGGGAGCCTCATCACAAACCTTGCTAACACTATAGGCTCAAAAGGCACTGCAACAACACGACTCAACCTCGTAAAAACCTACTCCCAGTATACCAAAATATCTAATCAAACCCGCGAAGGTTTTGCTCGCTTCATCATGGCTCTTGGCATACTCAGTAACCTTTTAGCAGAAATCTCATCATCGCCTGGCAATCTGAAACAATCAGATCTTGTCACCAACCCCTCTTTATGCCTCACAGCACTGAACGCACTCAATGCTATAAACATCAATAGCTACTGCGCAGGTCCATCTCACAGCAACCTCATCGTAGGCACATCTATCACAAGTATATCGACTAGCGAATTTCAAGGAGTTCCAACACTGTTTATGATCAATACCGCAATTACTGAACTTGAAATTGCCCTGAGCATTATTGGCTCATTCGGATCCCTCGGCTCTCAAAGCACAAGCTTTGTCAACATTTTGTCCACAGCTGCATCATCCATAACAACCGATGACGCAACCTATCGCGGCGCACTCATTAAAAACGGGATAGGCATATGATTCTTTTCCTTATAACTATTGCCCAAGCAGAAATTTTGCGTCCCTTCAGCAGTGCTCGTAGCGCTGGCCAAGGGAGCGTCATCATCACAACTGGCCTCTATGAAGAAAACTTCTATTATAATCCAGCGCGCGTCCTTGCAAACCCAGAATCACGCTTCACCCTCATACAAATTGCGCCTGACATCTCAACAACAACACTCACAGATAGTCATGCTATCTCAGGCTCCCCTTCACCCAAAACAATCCTCTCGTTGCTCGGCCACTACGAGCATGCTCGTATACAGACAACATTACCAAGCTACTACTATGTAGGCGAACAATGGGCCATGGCAATCGGGCTCCTCGCAAGTGGCGAAGTTAACGGATCACTGCACAATTCTTATGCAATTGATGGCGTTGGCCTTGGGGATGCCGCTTTCGCATTGAGCTTTGCGCATAAACTCCTTCACGACCAGGCAAGACTTGGAGTCAACATCAGGTATAACGGTCGTATGCTTTTTTCCGATAAAGTCGAGGCAACCGATTATTTCAGCGGCCAATCACTCAGTGCCCTTGGCTCAAAAACCTTTACTGGACTCCTTGATGCAGATATCGGAGCCACTGCTATCATCACCTCCTTCAACGACTGGGAATTGACAGGAGCCCTCGTCCTATCCGACATCCTTGCACCACCCCTCAACAAATCACTTCCTACAAGTCAACCTTTTTCTACCAGCATGGGAGTCGCCTTGCGCCATGAACCAACACTTATCCGCGCCCTTCATGCCACCACCTTCGCAGTTGAACTACGCGATATCGGCAACAACGGCTCAGGCAGCTTCTTTCGGCTCCTTCATTTCGGAGCAGAGACGCATGTCTGGAATAAGCATATTGCATTCCGAGCTGGCATCAATCAAGGCTACCTCACAGCAGGCATCGGCCTTTCACTCTTGCCCTTGACTATTGACATCGCGACCTATGGTGAAGAAATAGCACTCAATACCGGCACCCAAGAAGACAGGCGCATTATGTTCAGTCTCGGTCTCCATATTTAAAACTGGAACAGTTCGTGCACAAGTCTCCTCCGGAGGCTTTGTTTATGAAAACTTTTCTCGCTCTTACATTTCTTACTGCATGCGGATCGGCACCTGCACCAGCAGTACCTCAATCTACTATAAATGCAGCTACAACCACAGCTGCTACGACGCAAACAGTCCTTAATGGCGTGTGGCACCTCAATACTTTCTATTGCCCAAACGATAGCAGCCAGCCATTGACAGTATCTATCTCAACAACTGGCTCAAAAATAATGACTATCAATGGTGCAACCGGAACCATCACGCGCCAAACAACAAAATGCACGCAAACCTACCCTATCAAGGTAGCTACACCTACAACAGGCTATGCCTTCATAGCACAAACCACCATTCAATCAGACACCCCTCCCCAATGCTCGATTGATAAAGATCTAGTCAATATACCGCTCCAGTACCTCTACACAATCAATGGAAATACACTCACCATGATCGGACAGGACCCTAACGTTTGCGGAGGCGTATCAGCAAAACTTATATTCTCTAAATGAGAAAACTGCACAATTATCGCAATCCTTCTTCCTCGAGGAGCATGTCCCATTTTTAGTTGATGCTAAGTTTTATAGTAGCTCCCACATCCATATTCATGCGGCCAAAGAGACCCATTCCTGATTCTGTCTTTCTCTCTCCAGCTCGATATTTTCGATCACCTCTTTGATTTGTCGGAA
>CAIUGE010000110.1 GCA_903898645.1 Oligoflexia bacterium
GTTCATTGCGCTATGACGGGACTAAGCGACCTCAGGAGGAAGATAATTCGACTCTTTGGCCCAACAGCGATGAAAATCTACCAAATTGCATAAAAGATCGGGGGAATGCGGGCTGTATGATAAGGAAGGATCGCATTTATATGAGCTTGTTTGTCATATGCTTACTTGGGGGGCGGGCTTTTGGGTTGGCCTACAATAATTTCTCTGCGGGGAGTCCGATTTCTGCATCTTTGATGAACCAGAACTTTTCGGTCATAGCAAATGCGATTACCTCAGCAGCTTTTGTCGCACCTACTATTCAAAAATTCACCTCAGGCACAGGTACGTACACTGTGCCGACGAGTCCACGATCACCACTTTATATTCGAGTTGTTATGGTAGGTGGTGGCGGCGGTGGCGGTGCGGCTGCTGGTGGGGGTAGTGGTGCAACTGGAGGGAGTACTCTTTTTGGGACTGCAATTGCGGCTGGAGGAACTGGAGGAGCGTATGGCAGCGGCATTCCTGGTTCAGGTGGCGGCGCTACACTCGCAGCTGGAATGATCGGAACAGCTCTTTCAGGTGGCGCAGGTGGTCAGCAGACATATGGTAGCAGGTGTGTCATGGGAGGGGTAGGTGGGAGCTCGGCCTTCGGGGGAGGGGGAGGTAGTTCGCTTAATTGTTGTGCTAATGGAGGCGCTGGTGCGACTAACACAGGTGGCGGCGGGGGTGGTGGGGCAATTGCTGCATCAACTACAGATTATTCTGGTTCAGGTGGCGGTGCAGGTGGTTATATCGATGCTCTCATTACAAGTATGAGTGCAACCTATGCCTACACGGTTGGTGCAGCCGGAAGTGGTGGAACTGGAGGAAGCGGATACTTGGGTGGATCTGGTGGCTCTGGATATATTGAGGTTATTGAATACTACCAATAAATCTTCCAAAATTGTGCAGCTCTGCTGATGACGGACGAGAGGTGTGTTGCGTTTGCCATTTGAAGACAGGGCGGATAAAAATAAGCGCATCTCTTTTTAAGGGCATGTATACTGACTCTATGGGAAAGAAAAGCTCTCCAAGAGTCAAAATAATGGATTTTAACTTCGCATCGGCGAGTGATATATGTGCCGAGCTAGGCCGAAGATTGAAGATGGAAAGACTGCTTCAGCGCATCAAGCAAACTGACCTTGCAGGGCGTGCTGGAATATCTGTAGGCACTATGAAGACTATGGAGTCCTGTGGACGTACGTCACTTGAAAATGTTGTCAAAGTGGCCTATGCATTGGGCCTGACGCCAAGTTTAGCAAATTTGTTCCAAGAAAGATCGCGGTCACTGGCCGATCTTGTCAAGCTTGAAGAGCTGTCCTCAAAGCCATCACCGAGCAGAGTCCGATGAAGCAGATGGCTGTTGAATACATCGGCTGGGGCAGACGAGAGCCCGTAGGTCTCCTCGTTAAAATAAAAAAAACCATTTATTTTGAGTATGATCCAGCTTGGCTGCGCCAAGGCCTAGAGCTCTCACCGCTTAAGCTTCCGTTAACTCCAGGCGTACTTGGTCCATTTTCATCCCACCAACATCATTTGCCTGGGTTTATTGCAGATTGCTTGCCGGATGGTTGGGGATTGCTTCTGATGCAAAGGCTTTTTCGGCAACGGGGCATACAAACAGCGTCCTCCCTGGATCATCTTGCCTATCTCGGATCCGCCATTATGGGCGGCCTTGCATTTCATCCATCCAGTGAATCCAGTTGGCCGACACTCTCACTGAAGCAAATAGCCAAGGAAGTTTCTACAGTTATTCATGAAAAGCCAGCAACATTTTTAAATGAACTGGTGCGACTTGGTGGATCCCCGCATGGTGCGCGGCCTAAAGTCCTGGTCCAATACGATGCCGAGACAAACAATATATCCAACGATCCTGCAGGCCCAGGAACGCCCTGGCTCATTAAGTTTCAATCGGCTCATGAGTTGAAAGACGTCCCTGCGCTGGAGTGTTGCTATGCACAGCTCGCTCAAGAAGCCGGCTTACATGTTGCTCCGACAGCTTATTTTGATCTTGGTAAAGACCTTGCTGCATTTGGTACCCAGCGCTTTGACAGGATCCGCGGTATGCATATTTTCGTCCATAGCCTAGCAGGATTGCTTGATGTGGATTTCCGCATTCCCTCGTCAATCAATTATGGTACCTACCTTCAAGTCACGCGTTTTCTCACAAAAGATGAGCGACAAGTGCGTCAAGCATTCCGGCAGTGTGTTTTTAATGTGATCTTTAATAATCGCGATGACCATCCTAAGAACTTTGGGTTTTTGCTGGATCAGAAGAATCATTGGAAGCTTACTCCCTCCTTCGATCTGACCTTCAGCCAAGGCCCAGGGGGTGAGCATCATATGGATATATGTGGTGAAGGCAATCCAGGTAGAGCGCAGTTACTGCAACTTGCCCATGATGTCCATCTGCTGCATCCGGATAAAATACTCGATGAGGTTCTCACTGTTGCAGGCACTTTTAAAAAAATTGCAAAGCAATGGCCAATTCGTACACAAACGGTCAATACAGTCGACCGAGCTATTGCAGCCAACATTCGCAATGTGTCTTAAATGGATTGCAGGCGGATCTTGTTCAGCAATAATCTGATCACTGATTGCGCACAATAGAGGCATGGATTCTTGCATGGGTCGGTCCGTAGTAGCCATAAGGAACGCCGCTTGCCATTTCGCTTGTCCGGATCATAGTCGATGCAAGTTTCATATCCTGAAAGCTTGTAAGAGAGCCAGAGA
>CAIUGE010000111.1 GCA_903898645.1 Oligoflexia bacterium
AACTGCTGCACCTTGAAGTGGTTTGAACCCTGCGCCTGTACGCCGAGTCCGAGGGGCCCACCCTCATCTTTCCCATAGCTTGTCCACATCGTTAGTTGCTCATTTCTAGCTCCTTCTTATGTGAGACTACGGCACACAAAAATCCACAGCACCTGGACCCTGCGCATCCAGCACTGTACAGCCAGACTCTTGTAAGATCTGCACAATATGCTCAAGGGCAATAGCCATTGCCAGCTGCCGCATCGGCATACCCTTATAACCTTCAATAGGTTTTCTGCTCTCATGCGTGAAGACAATTGCTATCTCTCGATCATGATCAATGACGTCAATAAATTCACCAGAAAAAACGATAACACCAAGCGCCTGATGGACATATGGCTCGATAACACAATTAAGCTCTTCACTCCACTGCTGCCGGTACTGCTCACCATACCGCTTCAATAATACCTCAGGAGGACGCGTCTCCAAGTTCTGTATGCGCAAAGCCTGAGCCAACGCCATCGCAGTTCTTTTATCTATATCCACGAGATCCTGCTTCGTGAGAACAAAAGTAAGCTTTGACTGCGTTGTCGAACACTTTTCAATTTTTGTGACGTGCATAGAAAGTTCATATCTCAACAAGCCTTGACTTGCGATAAAATTTCACCTACTCTCCCTCCAGGGGGAAAAAATGATAAATAGATTTTTTCGTATCTCAGTACCATGCGCCCTCTCCATAACTCTTCTGGGAATACAGTCAGCCTTCTCCATCACTCTCCCCTTTACCTTTTCAGCAGGCGGGGCCATCTCTGCATCTCAAATAAATCTTAACTTCCAGACACTTGCAACCACGAGCTGGTCTTTGGACGGATCAAATGTTTTCTTCAATTCTGGTTTTGTTGGCGCAGGCACCACAAACCCCTCCTCAACACTCCAAACAGGAGGGTCATTCGGTGTTGCTACAAAAACTGTAACAAGCGCTTATACACTCACAAGCAGTGATCAAACGCTTTTTGTAAATGCATCAGCGGGCGCTTTTACCGTCACTTTACCAGCTGTTGTTGCAGGCAGAATGTATACAATTAAAAAAATTGACATAAGCGCAAATACCGTAACAATTGCGACACCATCAGGCGTCACCATCGATTCTGCCTCGAGCGCATTGCTGAAATCTCCCTCAGCATACGTAAACATCTCATCAGATGGGACGAATTATTGGATCACAGGATCAAATACCCTGATTGCAACTGGAATGACATTAAATACAAGCATCACTCTCACCTCGACAACATCCTGGTACACTATGTCCCACTCAGCAAACGGCCTCAATGTCACCGCCACCCAATCCGGGAATTATCTCGTATGGTACTCAACTCGCGCTTATGCAGCTGACGGAGGAAACCAATCAATTTCATGGTCTTTTCAATTGTATGACACGACAAATGGAATAATCGATACCGCTTGGGGAAACAATGCAAATTACAATAGTGGATCACAAGCATCTGCAATGACCACAAATGGAGACAATAGAGTCACAAAATTATATCTTGGATACTTGACCGCTGGGCACGTCTATACTGTTTTGCAAGCCTTTCGTTCCTATGGCAGCTCAGTCACTACATACGCATCAGACGGAAGTGGAGGCCCAAGCATCCATATGGTAAAAGTCTATTAACATGTAGATCCTCGTCAATCATGACGTAAAAAACGCTCAAACTGCGCTTCACCTAATGCAGGATCGTCAGCCGTCATGACGGCATGCTTTTTAATGAATGCAATATTGCGTTTCAGATTCTCCAGAGACCGCACTGCATACTCGGCTTGCGAACAATCATGTAATGGAAGCATGTCGATGCCTTCCTGTCGCGCAACCCTACGAAGGATAAAGTCAAGCTCAAACAACCTAAGGCTCTTCTTGTTTTCTTGAGAAGATAAGCCAAGAAAAATCTGCTTTTCATACTCATTATAGACGATAGAGTTCTGTGAAGAAATGCGCTCATAAATTTGCTGACAGTCATTTTCAAACCAAATAAATTCCTTGCACTCCTGCAAATAATCATCAAGAGAATCCATTATTTTGCAAGCCTCTTCACAAGATAATCTTTTACTATTTTGCATAAGAACTTTTGTCGCAATAACTGTCTCCGAAGCTTGATCAATAGGCACGCAACGCAATGTCTCTAAAAGCGCAAAAGCACCTAATTCGTAAGGAGCCGCATCTAGAAGCATGTACCCTTCAGTCGCCAAAACCTCATGAATATGCTGAAGATTATGCTTAAGCGCAATCTGCCGCAAACATATACCCCTATACCCAACAATGAGTGCGCGCGCATGATGAGTCACGATAAATACCATCTCGTGGGACCCATTCTGCTGAGGGCGCGAGGCTTTATCATCAAAACTATAACCAACCATATCCAGGTTAAATTCACGCTTCAGATAGTCCTCAGCCACCCCGTACATCTCAGTAGCCCAGGCTAGAGCAAATGCCTCCTTATTTTGATCTGCAAAAAGTCGCATCGAAAGGCCCTTTGCACAAGGCACTGTCTGAGCAACCTGCTCCAAAGCAGCATTACTTATAGCCTCGAGTTCGGCAGCATTAAAAACCACCACAAGCTTTGATTCGGTTTGAGACTGTAGCTCAAGCTTAAATTGTGGCATAATGAAACCTTTAAGCTGAGGCAGCCTTTGCCAAGCCTATAACATGATCCACCACAACTGATGCCCATTTATCCTCTGATACATTTATGCCTTCCTGTTTTCCTATTGCTGCCAATATATGTAGCAACTTTGAACTGTAAATATCGCGCTCTCGATGAGGAGATTGTTCATATTCCTTTATAACAGCAGGCGGCACCAGTACTGCATTTTTTTCCACGAGCCAATCCCCTACAGCATTCTGTAGGCGCACATGGTTTGCATTGTCAATCGATTGGCTATACGCCTCTCGAATAATCCCAAGCATAGGGGAATCATACGCCATGACCGCACCAGAGAAGCTCGTCAACTTCCGAAAACTTGTTGCATCAGAACTCTCCCGAGGGCACCAAACAACGCCCTCTTCATTTTCAAAAAAAGCAACTGCATCTTGATCTGTAGCGTCCGCAAGCTCGACCGTAATACGGAAACCTTCCAAAGCTTTTGTGTACATCGCCATAGTTAATTTCTGCTTCTCTACAGAAATAGGCGCCCCTTTATACTCAACATGCGGCAAGGACGGCCAGTATTCAAGATCTAGCGTGATTTGTGTATCTGCATCATGCTTCAACTTGATAAGTTGCTCAATAGTGACAATAGTCACCTTACAAACAGCAAGACCCTTGGTATCTACAAAATTTTTCACTATCTCACTCAGTATGAGATCCACAAACTCCTGCATGACTTCATGGCCATGAAACCGCATAACATAGTCGTGAGGAACATGTCCCGGACGGAAGCCCTTGATAGGGTGCGTTGCAGGGTACCGCTTCAGAGTAAACAAAAAGAAGTACGAAACAATTTCTTTTGGCACTGTGACGTGCACACGCGCCTCTACAGGTGACTTTTCCTCGATCTCAAAAGTATACATGCCCGCCATACTCGCTTAGATACCCCCCCTTGTCAAGAAGGCACTACTTGGCCGAAAAGCACTCCTCAGGCACGCCACTGAAAGCTACAGACCTTGACTCTCTATCAAACCTCGCCTACTCTCCTCCCAGGGGGCAGAAAAATGATCACCAGGAAAGCACCACCGAGCCTCTGGCTAGCTTTTTTCCTACAGTCAGCACTCGCCGTTCCCTACACGTTCACGGCAGGGAACCCCATTAGCGCCAGCCAGATGAATGCAAATTTCTCCTACACTCAGCAATGGACGCTCAATACCCCCACTTCTATTTCCTACTCAGGCACAGTAGGCATTGGTTCAACAGCTCCCGCCTATGCACTGGATGTTGCAGGACACGTGCGCCATACCCCCGTTGCATTTTATGCGTACAGCAATACCCTCACGATATCAGCAGGCACTTCGACAACCAATGCATACACAATCACTGCATACAGCTATCCAACAGCAAGTTTTAGTAATGGTACCTTTACCGCGCCTGTTGCAGGAATTTACCATTTCTCAGCATGAGGTTACTCGAATGTCGTCTCAAGTGTCGGGGGAGCAACAAACACTATTGGAATATTAGAGTTCTTCCCGAACTGGCCAGGAGGAACCCCAACCGCAGGATATGCAAACGGCTATTTCTGTGTCGACTCAACAACGTCTTTGCCTGCAAACGCATTAGTTCACCTAACCGCATCTTGCTACGCAACATCCCCAGCAGGGACTGCAGGAATGCAATCAGACACCAATGGGCACTTTTCAGGCGCTCTACTCATGCCACTATGAATCCCAAACTCTTCTGGATACCAGACCCGCTCAAGCCAAAGCCCCCGCGCAGGCGCCGTTGGCCCCAAGAGATCTCTGGACTTACTCAGGAGGATCTGCTGCATGGCAAGAGGCGGCCGTTTTCCCTCACCGATGTCGAGCAGAGACCCCACAATAGCCCGCACCATTTGTTTCAGAAAACCAGTACCTAGAATCCTTATTCTCATCAAAGAGCCTTCAGCGTAAGCTGGAAAGGGGATGGGCGTTTCTGTAACAGTTGCCTCAAGAATGCACCTCACGGTAGACTTTCCGGGAGCGCCTCCACGAGCCGCGAAGGCCTTAAAATCATGCTCTCCAATAAGAAAATTGAGAGCTCCTTGCATAGCATCACAATCAAGTTTTTTAGCAATCCATCTGGTTGAGGGTACGAGGTGCGCAACCGGAGCTGGCCCTTGCTGAAAATAATAACTATACTGTTTTGTGAGTGCTGAGCGCTGCGCATGGAATGCCATATCGACCTCAATCACACGGATAATACGAATACTCCATGGTAAAAGCGTATTGCATGCACGCAGCAACTGTCCGGCATCCCATCTCTTTGGCATAATGATGTGTGCAACTTGGCCGACTGCATGGACACCACGGTCAGTCCGACCACTCCCTACAACACTCGAGGTACAGCCGAGATGCCTCAAGACTCCTTCCAAAACACCTTGAATTGAAAGTCCCTCCCCAAGCTGTTTCTGCCAGCCGAGATAGTCCGTACCAATGTAAGATACAACGAGAGCGTACTTAGTACTCAAATAAAAATCCAATACTAATGGCGTCGACAGCAAAGGTAACCCCTTGACTTGATGGCCTTGCCATCATGCGTACTGCATCGATCGTGAGGTAACTATGAATAATGCCGTTATTCTCAAAAAAACCCCAGGCATCTGTTGGACTGAATACATCAAGAAGGATCGCCGTACCTGCTCCAAAAATCACACCCTGCGAAATACCGCAGAAACCAGAAATAAACGAGAGCGACTGAGAACACTTTCTTGTCACATTATCATTCCGACCCTCAAAATATGGCAAAGCAATGGGTCCGGCCAATACATAGGGCCGCAGATAATGTAACCAATTCCACCTGACAACAAGAGCTGCGATCACAGGAAATGAGAGGAATTGAAACTTGGTCTGTGTGACCGAAGAAAACGTACCCCCATCTGGTCTTGGTAACTGCGCACTCAACATACCAACGCCTCGAAAAGAGGTCATGCCAACTGATGATATAATACCAATGGCACCAAAACTCCCTGAAAATGGCTGGAACTCATAAAAAAACGATACATCTGGCGCATACCCTGAGCCATATACATCTGAAAAAGAACGCGATTGATCTAACTCACTGATATGACGATTGGCGTAGCCTGCAGCCTTAAAACCCATCGCCTGCCAAATATGCCGCTCTGGCACCTTCTTTGTTTGCTGTTCTTTTATACCAAGAGGGGCAACTGGAGCAATTGACAACTTTGCCCTTTCTTCTTCTAAAAAATGAGACTCAGGTGGTTTTGGAAGCGTCAGAACACTTTGATGTGATACCGCTGGCAGTTTTTTTTTCTCCTGCTCCAGATAGCCGCTTTGATAAGGCACTAACTGTTCTTTCTGCCTGATGGCATCCAGGGTAGGCGTTGCACTTGCAAGCAGCACAGACAGCATCATAAGGTCACCTGAAGACATGTCACAAGACCTGCAATGAGCATGGCTAGCAGGACAAATGGCAGCAGCATGATCTGGACAAGTACTTTTACCCAGGCAGGCTGCAGCATCAACCAGTGAGCGAGAGGAGGAGAGAGTGATTCATACTGCCTCACCAAGAATCTGCCAACAATATGGGATTCTAGATACTCATCCCGAAATTGACGAAGCATTCTCACCGCCAGGTGGTCTCCATCATCAAAAGCAGCAGTCGCGACAAAACAGTGACTTTTCGTCATGAAACCTAAAATCTCACTTGCATAAATTGGTGAAATCGTACAACTGACAATGGGGGTATACATACCTGCCAAGTCCTGACCAATAAATGCTGCATTATACGCAATCAAATCTTGATTAGTAGAATTGGCAATTGGTCCAATAGCATTCGAGGTCTCGCTAAAGCTTGCGGTGATATGAAGCATATTTTCTGATTGAAAACTTGAGTTTAAAACAGGAGCATTCGCTCCAGGATTGACAAGCACATAAAACTTTGCAGGCCCTGCAGCTGATCCCGTAGTCATAGCGAAAGCATGCCCATCCAAGAAAAACTGCCCGTCTCCAGGCATATAGGCTTGTGCCACATTCGCAGGACAAGACATGGTCGCAGTATCTACTTGAAATATCAAATTCAAAGGGTTAGGCGTCGTATCTATGAATGTTGTACTCGGTACAGTTGTTGCCTGACTATCGGGTGTTGTGCCGAATTTAAAAAAAAGCTGCATCTTTGCGGTTGACCCACTGACTGGATATGATGGCACGGGCCCCGTACAACCAGAGCCAGAGGCTGTTGTATTCCCTCCTTGGTAATCATAGCAAAGATCACTTGGGTAGAGCCCAATTTGAATCGTTTGATTACCACTCATTTTTGCTGCATAGTAGCGGCTTGGCGTCAGACTGATGCTCCTATTCTGGCATGTCGAGCCATTACAGGGCGCACCATTGACTGTTGCAATAGAAACAGGCACTGGAGATGCGCCATTTTCACCAATAAGCTGCACAACAAGAACGCTGTTTGTCGCGCCTGTGGTAACAACGGAATAATCTGTCGACACCCTGAACTGTAAAGCATTACTCCCTGTATCAGTTGCAGCTGTTTTCGAAATATCTAAAGGAGCATCCATCAGAAATGCGGGAGGCGAAGGCGTTGGCGCAACGACACCCCCATTCGCATAAGTAACAAAATAATAAAATGGAACAGCCTCAACCATCATATTGACACTGGCACCAGTTCCAGTACCCAAGGTCCCACCATTGAGTGGCCGGACTGAAACAATCGCTACAGCATCATGAAGGAGCAATCCCCCGGCAAACCATCTCAGCAATATGTAGTGCATTCAGCGCAGCCCCCCTCCTGAGATTATCAGATACTACCCATGCTGCGAGTCCAAATGGTACCGATCTGTCACGACGCAACCTGCCAACGTGGACATCATCCCCTCCCGTTGCAGCATACTGGCCTCGCGAACACGCGTACGTCGCATGCAGCTGAATACCTGGTGCATCAGCAAGTGTAGTATGCACTTGCTCCATCGTAAAATCATGCGAATATTCTAAGAAGACACTTTGTGCATGACAATGGAGTGTTGGGACACGCACAGCCGTTGCAACAAGCCCGAGGTCCTCATGGCCCAAAATTTTTCGCGTCTCCATCATAACCTTTGTTTCTTCACTCGTCCAACCCTCTGCATCAAAACTTCCTATCTGGGGAATGCAATTAAAAGCAATGGGTTCTGGAAAAAAAGAACGGCACTCAGGTTTGCTCTCTAAGAAATCTACAGTCCCTGCACGGAGTTCGTCCATAGCAAGGAGACCTGCACCACTCGTACTTTGATAGCTCGCAACCACAACACGCTTAAGGGGAGCCACCTTGGCGCAAGCCGCAAGAAAAACAACCAGCTGGACTGTGGTACAATTTGGACCCGCTAGAATGCGACTATTATTCCACATAGCTGCATTCACATCAGGCACAATCAGCGGCACCTGAGGATCAAGCCTGTAGACCGATGAGTTATCGATCACCCATGCACCGCTTCTGACGGCAAACGGCACAAACTCTTTTGAGACTGCATCAGATGCGTCAAAAAAAACAAAATCACAGCCATCAAATGCATGCTCATGCAGAGCTTGCACGTCAATAACTCGACCTGCAAAAGGCACTTTCCTACCGATAGACCTAGGGGATGCAAAGCAGCGTAACATCGCAACGGGAAATGCCCGTGATTCTAAAAGCCCGAGCAATTCACGCCCAACAGCGCCTGTTGCTCCTACTACTGCACAATTCATGGCGTCGCCCTTCCCAAAAGATAATAGAGAATACCGCCTAGCGTATAGCCAACAAAAAGGAGGCAAAGCGCCACATCAGGCATGATCGTACAAAGACTTATAGATGCCAGTCCCACAAGGAAAAGCCCTGCTGATGCGCGCGATCTCCAATGGAGCTTCTTGAATGACGGAAAAGGAATTGAGCTCACCATGAGACCTGCTGTAATGACAAACCATGACGCATAAATACCAGATAAAAGTCTATCAGGATGCTCAATACCAAACTGCCTCACACTGACCAAAAGAGGCATCATAACAACGGCTGCTGCAATAGGGATAGGCAATCCTTGAAACGACGGCTGGGCATTTGCAGCACCCACATTGAACCGGGCAAGACGCAAAGCACCGCAGGCCAAGAAAAGAAAGGCTACTGCACTACCAAGCTTCCCAAATTGCTCAAAGGCCCACACAAAAGCAATACAAGCAGGCGCAACCCCAAAGGATAAAAGATCCGACAAACTATCATACTCAATACCAAAATGGCTTGTCGCCTTTGCTAAGCGCGCAATACGGCCATCCAACATATCACAGACACCCGCTGCAATGATATACCAGCACGCCTGCTCAAAAGCATGGTGAAAAGCCGCCAAAAGAGCCAAAAATCCACACAGCAGATTAATGCTCGTAATGCAATTGGGGAGCAAATAGATCTTCTTCATGAGATTAGGAAAAAACCTGCATCAGCAGACAGATCCCAAAAACAACCCAAATCACAGCTAGCATCTTGCGCCATGAGAACTTTTCCACTTTCATAAAAATCGCAAGTGGGACACTGATGACAGGCGCAAGAGAACTCAGCGCTGCTGCAAGCGGTATAGGCGAATGCGCGAAGCCATAGATAGATGCAAATGACCCACCATAGGCTTCAAGACAAAAAATAGGCCAAAACCGTTTTATGTCAACTCGTGACAAAAAGAGCGCACCTTTTTCAACACCAGTCGCAAAAAGCACCTGGTGAAGACCAACACTGATGACAAGCGCGAGAGACATACGGAAAACATTACTCGCAGCCAAAGACAAGCCTGTAGCACCATGGCGCATGGCATAGGCATTCAATGCCCAAAGCATGGATGAACCGAGAGCCATAAAATACCCTGTCCACTGAATACCCTTACGCTCATCATTTTGAGTATAGGATAAGAGGATCACGGCAATCACACCAGACACAATAACAAAGAGCCCGAGCAGCTGATCGTAAGCAAGGGACTCATGCAGAAAGATAGAGCCGCCAAGCGCCGTCCACACAGGAAAACATGATGCAATACAAAGCGCAGCTGGAACACCAATACGTCTGGTACTTAGCAAGAAAATAGGATCCCCCACTGCATAGGTTGCAATGATGGAGATGATACACCAAACAAACGTGCGTGTTTCGACATGAAACAGCATATGAAAAAATTCAGTTCCTTGCATCAAGCAGCCCGTTATCAGAAAAAGAACAAGACCAAAGCCTGCTCGTCCCATATTAACTGCATATGGGGATGCTCGTTGCGCAAGCTGCCCGTAAGTACTTGAACCTATTGCCCAAGAAGTCGCTGCTAAAAATGAACATATTGGACCTAACATACTATGCCTCGCTTGATTTCAGCATGTGATGCACGCAAGTAACGAGGCCGAATAGCCTCTTTTTTCCCGTGCATAAACTGCTCGTAACATACCTGACCTAAAACGTCACCGCTCATCTTGAAGGCCGTTGCACCATCTTGTGAGGTACTCAGACATTCATCATAGTACTCACCATCCCAGCTGCCCACAAAGAACTCGCCTCGACACGCGGGCACTGCAACGCGCGCAACTTGATGCGGCAAACAGGCAGGCCTTAGCAGTACTTCAAGACTTGAAACACCAACAAGAGGCATGCCACCAAAACGCGCAAATATCTTAGCTGTTGTAACACCAATCCTGATCCCTGTAAAACTTCCAGGGCCTAATCCAACACCTAAAAGGTCAAGCTCCTGAAGAGTCATGCCACGACGGGTCAAAAGTGTATCAATTGCCCACAAAAGCCCTTCAGCACGTGATGCAAGCACACTGAGAGTCATACTCTCAAGACATTGAAATGTTTTACCCTGCGAAACGCCAAGCGCAACAACCCCATCAGTTGATGAGGTATCCCAAACTAAAATGTTCATGAAAAGAAAAGTCGCATAATGTCATTACGAAAGGCAATAGCCATAAGGCCCAGCACAAACATAAGTCCAAAAATTTGCGCGACCTGAAGCTGCTTTTCATTCAAAGGCTTACGCCGCAGCACTTCAATGCCTAAAAGGAGCAAATGTCCACCGTCTAAAACTGGGACTGGTAAAAGGTTGATCACACCAAGCCCGATAGAAAAAAGAGCCATATTGTGTAAAAAAGTCATCCAGCCTCTATGCAGAGACTCTCCGGCAATTTTCCCAATCATGAGAGGACCCCCAATAGAACCAAGAGGCACTCGTCCTGTCAGCATACGAGGAAACATCAAGGCATTCTTCACTGTCAGCGCCCATGTGCGATGCCAAGTTGCAGCGCAAAGAGTAATAGGATTGCGAATGATACGAGATACCATCTCTGGATCGTCGTACGCCTGCATAGGGATGATACCAATAGCGTACTGCACCTTCTTGTCAGGCTTGATATCAAATTGGAGCACTTTACCCTGACGCAAAACAGTCACACGAACTGTACCACGCGTTTTTCCTTCATGCTGCACCTGCTCACGCACTGCTTCAAAAGTCTGCACATGCTGATCACCAACTTTCACTATCTGATCGCCATGCTTAAGACCCGCTTTGGCAGCCGGCATATCAGCAGGCACTTCATCAATGAAAAGCTCACAGGAAAAGATGCCTGCTTTTTCAAGACTCTCCTGGACATCAATGACTTTTGAACCAATAGTCAACCGAAATGGTGGCTTCAGGGCAGCTAACTCTTCCCAGTTAGAGGCAGGTACTCCTGTAATACGCTCACCCATGCTCCCCGCACATAAACTTCGAGCAAAAGGCGAGATACCATCAAGAGTCGCAGTATCTTCTTCAATACGCGGCGCAATGGCGATGACATGCAACATAACACCTCGTTGCACTTTCACTAGTACCTGTCGCCGTGCATCATGGACTTTTTCCAGCACATCATCAAAGGTTGCAACAGGCTGATCATCAACTGCCAGAATGCGGTCATGGATCTGAAAACCTGCAAGAGCTGCATCAGAACCGGGTAAAACACGCGCAATCACTGGCGCCACATGCGGCTCCCCAACGGCCAAGATGAAGGCGATCACACAAAAGGCTAAAATATAGTTAAAAAGTGGGCCCCCAAAAAAAATAAAGAAACGCTTCCATGGAGCTTGACCATGTAAGGAGCGGGCCAAATCCTGCTCCTCAAGTGGGACACTAGGGTCTTCGCCCAGAAGCTTCACAAAACCCCCAAGAGGTATCAAAGAAAGCCGAAACTCAGTTTCGCCAAGCATCTTTCGAAAAAGTACTGGCCCAAAACCAATAGAAAAAACCTCAGCTTTGACCCCAAAAAGCACAGCAAAGATATAGTGGCCAAACTCATGGAAAACAACGAGCGGCACCAAGATTGCAACAAAAGCTCCAAGCGAATACAGCATATTAAAATCCCCGTATACAAGCATACAGCACTGGCGCTGCAAAAATAACGCTATCACATCGATCACAAAAACCACCATGCCCAGGCAGGAAAGAGCCAAAATCTTTCACCCCTAAACCACGCTTCAGGAAGCTCTCGACCAAGTCCCCTAACTGCCCTGCCATCCCAAGCATCAGACCAAAAAACGGGTGCCCACAGACAAGACCCACAGCCACTGAACTCAGGAGCCCGACACCTACCCCCTCCCAAGTCTTTTTTGGACTAATGGTACAAACAAGGCGCTTACCCAAAAAAGAGCCCCCAAAATAAGCACCAATATCCCCAGCAAAGACAACCGCCAGGAGATACACGAGCCACCAGACTCCGACTAGATAGATCTTGTATAAAACGAGAGGCAAAAAAACCGTATAGAGGAGTCCAAAAACGCCCAGCATTGCTTCATGCAGTGGCTCCTCAAAAGCCTCATACTGTGCGGACTGCAACATAACAAAGACCACCCAACCCAAACTTGCTGCCACAAATAAAGTCCACTCATGGAAAATCCCAAGAAGCGATATGACAAGGAGCAGCACACCCAGCCCAACAAAGAAGCGTTGCTTGAGCATAAAACCCTGAGTACGGAAAACAACACTCCCAAACTCATTCAGCATAAAATAAACAACCACAGACACTGCGAGCTGTGTCCCCAGGGAAGTCAAAAGCAATACTCCTACAAGCATGCTGCCCAGGACTCCAGTTAGCACTCTTTTTTTTAATTCAGCACGCATCCAGTCCTCCAAAACGGCGCTCTCGCCCCTGAAATTCATCAATTGCCTGCCGTAAATCCCGAGGACCAAAATCAGGCCAACAACACTCTGTAAAAATGCATTCTGCGTAGGCCGATTGCCACAGTAGAAAATTACTCAGTCTTTTTTCCCCACCCGTCCGAATCAAAAGATCAACCTCCCTTGCCCACAAGTACTGCTCCATCACAGCAACACTCATCGATGATGGTGTCACCTGACCTGCAATGCATGCCTCGGCAAAAGATCGCGCGGCATGCATGAGCTCAAGCCGCGCCCCATAAGATACGGCAAAGGTCAACTCCATGCCAGTCATACCCGCAAGCGACTGCTCTGCACGCTGTATCACCTCACGGATATCATCATCTAAGCGATCGCGCTCTCCAATGATCCGCAATCTGATGTTCTGGCGCGCTAATTCACCAATTTCTCTTTGAAGGAATTTTTTAAGAAGTGACCATAAAACACGCCGCTCATGCTCAGGGCGGCGCCAATTCTCGGTTGAAAACGCATAAAGCGTGAGTGCCTCAACGCCTAACATCTGCGCTTCACGCACAATCATCTTCACACGAGCCGTCCCACGAACATGCCCAAAGACGCGAGGGTGCCCACGCCTTTGGGCCCAACGGCCATTGCCATCCATAACTATAGCAATATGCTTCGGGATCAAAGAGTATCCTTTAGATGGTTAAGATCTCTTTTTCCTTGATCGCAACAATCTTATCTACATCCGCAATTTTTTCGTCTGTTTTCTTTTGCACAAGATCCATCGCCTTTTTCACATCATCTTCTGTGAGTGTCTTGGCCTTCTCTTGTTTCTTCAGCTCGTCATTAGCGTCACGCCGATGATTACGAATAGCGATTTTTGATTCTTCCCCGATTTTCTTGACGAGCTTCACAAGATCCTTGCGCCGCTCCTCTGTCATAGGAGGAACATTCAGTCGAATCACCTTGCCATCATTCTGAGGCGTAAGCCCGATATTCGCAGCCAAAAGAGCCTTCTCGAGCGCACCCAGCATACCAGACTCCCAGGGCGAAACCTGGATCGTTCTGGCATCTGGTGTTGTCACACTTGCAACCTGTGTCAAAGGCACATGCGATCCATAGTAATCGACCTGGACGGTATCGACTAAAGCCGCCGACGCACGCCCAGTACGCATTTTTGCAAACTCAGCTTTCAAAGACTGATTTGTCTTGTCCATGTGCTGGACCATTGTCTCCATGATACTATTTGACACGGTATGCCTCCTTAACTTACAGTCCCAAGCACGAAACGTGAAAATCGGCGTATAGCAATATTTTCACCCAGTGCAAGTACGAGCTCCTGACGCAACTTCTCAACAGTCTTAGAACTATCCTTCACAAATGCCTGATCAAGTAGGCACTGGTCTTCACAGAACTTCCTGATCTTACCTTCAACAATCTTCTCCATAGCAGCCGCTGGCTTACCTGCAGCCTGTGCATAGGCAATTTCTTTTTCCTTCATAAGAAGATCTTCAGGCACATCCGTGGACGCCACCCATTGAGGAGACGCAGCTGCAATATGCATAGCAATATCGCGTACAAAGGACTTAAACTGTTCAGTGCGTGCGACAAAATCTGTCTCACAATTCACTTCGACCAGCACCCCGACACGACCCTCGCCATGAATATAGGACGACACCAAGCCCTCTTTCGCGGCACGGGAGGATTTTTTACTTGCAGAGGCGATCCCTTTTTTACGAAGAATCTCAATTGCCTCAGCAATACTCCCCTTGCTTTCAACAAGCGCGTTCTTGCAATCCATCATTCCAACACCGGTCTGCTCACGCAATGTTCTTACGTCAGCTGCCGAAATCTCATGACTCACTTTTTACCTCTTTCGTTGCCTCGTCGCCTTCTGCTTCTTGCGCATCAATATCTGCCTCATCCACGCCCTGAAGGTCAATATCGCCTTCAAAACGCGAAACTTTTGCCTTCACTTCGGACTCTTCCTTGATCTCAGCATCCTGCGCACGGAGCTTCTCCTGAAAAATCCTTGCCCCCTCAAGACAGCTATCAGCAATCAACTTTGCAAAAAGACGAATACTACGAATTGCATCATCATTCCCAGGAATGACGTAGGTAACGCCTGTCGGATCACAGTTCGTATCCACAACAGCCATACTTGGAATACCAAGCTTGACTGCTTCTTTGACTGCAATATGCTCTTTTTCTGTGTCTACAACAAAAATAGCACCAGGCAACTTCTTCATGTCCTGAATGCCACCTAATGACCGTTGCAAATTATTCAGCTCACGCTCAAGACGAGACTGGGTCTTTTTTGGAGTTTCCTGCCATTCTTGAGAAAGCTTTAAACTTTCAAGTTTCTTCAGTCTATCAATCGATGCCTTAACTGTCTGGTAATTGGTCAGCATCCCACCTAACCAGCGGTTGCTCACAAAATACATACCAGCACGCTTTGCTTCTTCTTCAATCACTTCTTTTGCTTGCTTCTTGGTGCCAACAAAAAGAATCTTCTTGCCTTCTGAGACCACTTTGGTCGCAAATGCACACGCAAGACGCGTCTGGTCCACTGTCTTTTGCAAATCAATGATATAAATCCCGTTACGAGCCCCAAAAACATAAGGCTTCATCTTAGGGTTCCATCGCTTTGTCTGGTGTCCAAAATGAACCCCTGACTCTAAAAGCTCACGCATTGTTATTGTTGGCATCATTCTCTCCATCTGTAGGCGGAATTTTTCCGCGGTTCTGGGCATACATGCCCCCTCCACCCCTGCTGAGCATCTTGTATATGCTCGCACCATGCCGAAACAATGGCGACCGTGAGAATCACAGAGAGTGTGTGTATTCAGGCACCGAACCTACCACAGATAGAGCTGTTCGATCTACTTATAATTGACCGTCGAAGTGCCCCTAATCGACTCTAAAAACTGCCTTTCAGCATCTTGACGCGCATCGACAAGAACGCGTGATTCGACAACCCCATACGACAAGGTGTCACCATAGCGCCGATCCTTAACCTTGATGATGTGGTACCCGTCCAGCATGAGAATAGGTCCGGCAACCTCATCAATCTTGCTTATCATCGCAAGATGCAGTATCGCTGGATCAAGCTGTGCACGGCTGATATAACCAAGATCTCCTCGTGCCGTCTTTGCAATCGGATCGATGGAGTAGATTTCAGCCAAATGCTGGAAATCATTTCCTGGCTCCTTTGCAAGAGCAAGTACTTTAGTCGCAAGATCTTTTTCCCAAACAACAATATGCTGCAGCCTGACAGAATCATCTGCATAGTCCTTTTTGTGGGTATCATAAAAAGCCTTAAGTGCTTTAGGTGTCAAACTCTGGGCGATCTTTGTTGCAACAAAGTTTGTCGAAAGAGTTCGTTTTCTCACATCCTCAAGTTTGACTGCAATCTTACGATCGAACCCTTCCTTCAATGCAGCTGTCACCAAAAGCTCCCTATCAATGGCATAGCCAAGCATCTTACGCTTCAACTCAGGATGACCAAGCACCTTCCTCCGCATATCTTCCCGAATGCTCGACGAGGCCTCAAAAAGCTGCTCCTCGTTAATAGACACCCCATTTACATGAGCAAGATCAACAGCCAAAGCCTGAAAACAAAAAATAATTGTTGTGAACATACTTCTATCCTCCCGAATAAATCGTACTACGAGACAAGCTAAAGTACTTTGGAAAAAATTGATGTATAATGTTTCTGCAAATCTTCAAGATTTGCAACATTCAGGTACTGCGAAAAACTCATCCAAACTGCAAGTGCACCCATATCTTGAAACTGTGGCGGCAAAAAACGCGGCGGGTCAATTATCTTTTCTTGGCTCTTTGCATAGAGCAGCGGCACATCCTGAATATGCACCTTGCCTGCAAAAAGAAAGGGGATCACCCGAACATAGCCAAGCGCAATTACAGATCGAATAAAATTATAATTCTCAACAAAACCTCGGCAGTACGAAATATCTTTAGTAAATGGCGCGCCCCCTTCTAATACCCCTCCGCGAAAAATTCGTTGCACATTGCGCCATGACTCATCCTCTGTATACCCCTCAGTACGGTAGAATTCTATAAGCTCAAGAAAGTTAGCCCCATCCTCCGCCTTATCAATGCCAAGCACACGGTCATTAATATGACGCGCACGCAAGGGATAGGAGCGAAATGTAAAGATCTCCATCATAACAGCCAAGCCCTCTTGGGTTGCTGACGAGCGTGGAGTACCCTTAGAAAGCCATGTTGCTACATGCTGCATCATGCCATTTTGGGTTGTTGCTGCATGCACCCATCCTTCGTGCACCTCCAAAAGATCAAGGTCCCGCTTCTTAAAAAAAGCACCCTCCTTAAGCTTGATAACATCTCCACCTGCTGCAGCATCAGCCACAATACCATCCGAAATGCGAGCAACGACAACAGAAGAGCCGAAAAATGCACTCAGGCGCTCATTCAGGTACACAACACCCTCAGCTGCCGAAAAAAGTGGCTCTGCATGATCTGGAATTTCAATATCTGCGTGACCTAAAATACCATAGAGTTTCTGAGCAAGACCCGCAATCGTTGTCTGCTCACCTGCAAGCTTTGTTTTAGGTGAACCATACAACTTTCGACTCCATTCCCAAAACTCCTTCGTACCGCGTGCCATCAGCATAGACACAACATCCCGATACTCCTCGACCATCACAATCATAAGAGCCCCAAGATCGTCAACATCCCCAAACGCGGACTTCAAATCACGTGCAATATCTTCTAACTCAGCTATTTTTTTGAGAGGATCAAAGCCTAAATCAATACGCGCATAGTACTCAGGCCCAAGTTGCGGCATCACACGCATCTTGGTACGCTTAAACTCTTGTTCAACGGACGGATCCCACTTAATAGCATCTAGAATTCGAATAGGCCTCTGTGCCTCAACGATTCTTCCAGCATAATGATGAATTTTTTCTTTATATGTCGCCCACACAACACACCCCCAAAAAAAAAGCCAGGAAAGATCTCTCTTTCCTGGCTCCTATTTTTATCGCTTTGAGTACTGAAATCTCTTACGAGCTCCAGCAAGCCCGTACTTCTTACGCTCAACCTCACGGCTATCGCGTGTCAGATGCCCAGCTTTCTTCAAAATTGCTCGGTAACTTGGATCTACTTCCAGCAGAGCGCGCGCAATACCATGCTTCACAGCCCCTGCTTGTCCAGACAACCCGCCGCCGTGAACATTAATAGCAATATCATACTGACCAACAACTGACGTCAGCTCTAAAGGCTGCATAATCAGCATCCGCGCTGTTGGACGAGGAAAATACTCCTCAAAAGCACGGCCATTCACTTCAATAATGCCCTGTTCACCAGCCCGTTGACGCACATAGACTCGTGCAATAGCGTTCTTTCTCTTTCCAACCCGATGGACCTGCTTTTCCATAATCCCTCTTTCTATGCTAGCACTGTGCGTCGAATAGCACCGGCAGGCAATGGCTGCGGCACCTGTGCGTGATGCGGATGCTCAGCACCTGCAAAAATCTTCAGTTTCTTCATCTGGTGGCGCGCTAAGCTTGACTTATTGGTCATGCCCCAAACTGCACGGCGCAAAATTTCTTCTGGATGCCGATCTCGCATCTCACGCGCAGTCTTTGTCTTCAACCCGCCAACATACCCACTATAATCGCGATACAATTTAGTATCCCACTTATTTCGTGTCAAAACAACCTTGTCGGCATTCAGAACGATAACAAAATCACCCGAATCCGCATGACGTGTAAACGTAGGCTTATGTTTACCAACTATCACTCGTGCAATCACTGTCGCAATTCGCCCAACGACCTGATCTGCTGCGTCGACCACGTACCACTTTGGCGCATTTGGGCCACTGATCTCAAAAAAATGAGGTCCAAAATGTTTTCCCTGATAACTCTTTTGCTGAAACATCTCCCCTATCTATCTCACCCACAGTTCGCGTGTCAAGCAAGGATTCACATAGTCCCAAAAGAAAAATGGACAACACTTGGTGATGGGTCAATCGCCAGTATGGCTGGCGTAGGGTTAACCTTAAAACCCCAATCCAAGCTGATCGGTCCAACAAGAGTCTGGTAATGGAAGCCAAAGCCAGTTCCAATAACCAGCTGTCGGGCGAGGGAATACTGATTCACAAGCAGGTTACCAGCATCTATAAAAACACCAAATCGAAGCGACCCGATAAAGGGAACATCACACTGAAGTCGATAGTTCACAAAAGCCAAGGAACCTGTGATCTTCGTATTTTGCATATTATAAGACTGCTCATTATAGCCACGAAGCGTTTCTACCCCCCCAAGAACAAACTGTTTAATAGTCGGGATGGGTGCAGCCAACTGCGCTCGAGATAGAAACAGATCTGTAAATGTTTGCTCAAATCCCGAACGTGCACTCAGGTAGAGGGTTGCACCTGCAGGCAACGGCAGATAGAAATCATGACGAAGCTGCACACGGTAATAATTCAGTGGCGAGTTCGCCGCCCCATCAGCAGATGACCCGATAGAACCTAAGATCGATGGCGTCACGTCTAATGATAATGTTGATGAAAACCCTGAATTGGGCACAAGCGAATTGTCGCGCATATCAAGCACAAGCTTGGGCGTCAATGTCGACAAGGTGAACTGACCGTTATTCGAGCCACGAACAGCAGCGAACTGGTCAATACGCTCTAAAGTATACCCAAGATACCCCATCAAATGCGACCGTAATGGCGCACTAAGAACAACGTTCCCATTCAATGATCCAACTGAGAAATTCAGATACTGCGTTTTTGCATAGGTAATCATTGGCCGCAAAGTCACATCATGAGCTAGGAAGTTTTTCCAAACATAGAGGAACTGCGCCTGACCTTCAGAAAAATGATAATTATAAAAGCGCCGATTCATACTCACATTGAGAGCAGCCAAATGATCTCGGCCCCATAAATTTGCATAGGAGAGCTGCCCAAAAGTCCGGATACCAAGATCATTTCGGTACCCAGGCCCCCAAGAAACAATACCTCGATCACCCTCGGTAAGCCGCACAATCAATTTTCTCCCCTGTGCTCCATCTGGCTCAAGCTGTATATTCACTGAGGAAAAAAAGCCCATCCGTCTTAGTTGATTTTCTGACTCCTGGATTAAAAACTCCCGCACTGTATCGCCCGGCTTAAGCTTGATCTCAGCACGAACAATTTCTTCATGGGTATGCTCTAAACCAATGATCTGAATCCCTGTTAACTTCATCTCCTGACCTTCATTGACACGAATCTGAACAAAAGCTTGCCGATTGTCTGATTCATAGCGAATCAGCCCAAAACGTCCTTCGCCTTCAATGGCAGCATCCAAGAACCCCTTGTCCCGATAGAACTTCTTCAAACTCTCAAGCCCTTCAGTGAAGGCCGCAAGATTGAGCGGCGCCCCTTTTTCAAGCCCCAGCACCTTGGCACAATCCGGCACTACGGAGAAGCCAGTAAATTCCATACCGGCGACACGCGTCTGTGTCCCTTCATAGAGAAAAATACTGAGGGTAACTTGTAGATCCTTTACCTCAGGCGTCATTGCAACCAGACGTACCGATAGGTAGCCCTGAGATCTGATCTTCTCGACTAAAAGGTCAGTTGTAGCTCGTGCATCTTTTTCACTATAAATGCCATTTTGCAGAAGCCGTGACGCATAGGAAAACCATTGCTCCCGAAGCTCCTTTTCATTGAGTGCAACCATGCCATGAAAACTGACACGCACAAGAGACGCCTGCTTACCTTCTGTTATAATAAAGATGACAGATCGCGATGACTCTCGCTCTCTTGTTCGTAATGTGACCTTTGCTGAGATATAACCCTTACGCGCATACTCATCTTCAATGCGTCGAGCAATACGGCGCTCATACCCACCCCCTAAGCCAAGATGCTGCTCCTCCCCGACGATATCATTGAGCTCACCTGCTGTGAAAAGCCGATTACCACGAAAACCAAAATAAACACGATCACCTAAGGTCACAAGAACATCAAGCGTCACAAGACGTGAAGCATCAGCGCGCTTAGCAGACACCGGCTTGAGCACAACAGACTCAACACGTGCTGTCACAAAATGTTGTTTAACCAGAGCCTCCTCGAGCCTTTTTTTTGCCTCTACAAGGGCATCTTGATCGAGCAAATCTCCTTCACGAATGCCATAGATAGAGGCAAGCGATGCATCATGAACATTACAGCTCAGGATGCGCACAGGAAGCCCTTCATGCACAACGAAATGCACGCTATTCTTACCCCCTTGACGCACAAGCCGAGTCTCAATACGAGCATTCTCATAACCACGTCGTTGCAGAAGCACACTCATGTTCTCTTCTGTTTCAACAATTTTTTGGTGCGCCAACTCATCGCCTGTATGAATTTTGAGAGCGCTCTCAAGACCCCGAGAACCCTCAATCTCCACATGGTCAATACGAACATTCTCAGCGCAAGCGAGTAGACTGAGGAACAGAAAAATCATCGAAACCTCGTCTGGAACTTGAGATCAAAACCATAACTTGATGTTGGCGATTGTGCCTGGCCAGTATCGGTTTGTGTCGAGGCACCATAATTTGTCAGCACGCCCGACAGAGAAAGGTCAGGCCGCACCCGATAATCCATACTGAACTGCCGTGCCTGACTCGATCCTGCAACAGCACTACCAGCAGCGACACTTATCTGATCATTCACGTTCCGACGAATCATAATCTGCGTCCCAGATGATGACGATTGAAGCTGCGAACCAAATGCACTAACCCCTTGTTGAGGATTGAGCGTTTGATTGACCGTCAATTGAAAACCTGTTTTTTCTTCAAGCTCACGATTAAAATCCAAAGAATGAAGCACCAAGGAGGCAGCCTCACTCATTTGTCCAGCTGCAAGATCAGTTGCACTCAGACGCTTCGCATCATTTGGCGTCACACCTACAGCTAAGAGCGACAGAATTTCAACTTCCGTCATAGGCGGCGTTGAGTTCAGTTCTACCTTCATGCGATCAGGACGGCCACTTGCAAAAAGATGAATTTTGGTGTTTGCCACATCGGTCCCAGCATCGAAAAAAAATCGAGGATTTGCTATATGAGGAGAATCAAAGAAAATGCTCGCCGATTGCAGTCGAAAACTATGTTGCTTGAAAAAAAGTGCACCATGCACCAATTCAGCATGCCCAAAAAATGTAGGCGACTCCAAGGTCCCTCCAAGCGAAAATTTTCCCTTAAAAAGAGTATCCCGAAATACATCATTATCAATACGCACACCCTCCGGCGCATCAACACCAATCTGAAGCTTGAGGCTTGATGCAAATGACTGCACAGTCTCACGCGCTAAAGGCGCATACTCACTACCTTTTTGCTGCACTTTGGGTGCACTTTGCCCAACAAGCATTTTTTCTCTCATTAGACCGTCATCGATACGCAAAGAACCGCTGACCTGAGTGTCTTCCAAAACCAGATGGCCACTAGTCTTTAAGTACTGGAACGGAGAAAGCCGCAAGCGCGTATCATACAGATCACCTTCTGCATGGAGTTTTGATGCTGAGAGCTCGCCTCGCACGAGCACAGTACCCGAGGCAAGATCTGACTGAAAGCGCTCAAGACGCATATGACCATCTTTGACATTTATATGACCCTCGCCATGCTCAAAGGTATTATCAAGCCCATCCACCCGAAAGGCCACATGCCGCAAGTCCATAGTACCATGCACATCTGGCATCTGATTTGGGTAACTCGCAAATTGCAAATTTACGCCCACAATACCTTGTGCTTGGTGCAATTTTGGGGTCAAAAATTCCAACATCCCTGCATCAAAAGAACCCCCAAGCTTTCCGGTCAACACTGCCTGAGATGGCATGAGCGTCATATCAAGCTGCAATGTTTCAGCATGATTTGTAAATATTAGAGGGATATGCAAATCGCCCTCCTGGACAAAAACAGATTTTGGCTCTCGTAAAGCAAAAATCATTGATTCAAACCCAACACGAAAATCACTCACTCCAATACTTGATGAACGCCGCGAAAGATCACAGTGACCTGTCAACGTCGCCACCCCCCCTGTCACAAAGTTGGGATTAAGAAGCAGAAAAAGGGGTGAAAAATCAAATTCCTGGAATTTTGCTTGTAAGCGGTCTGTGAGAGCATACGCGCCTAAAGCATGATGCAACACAAGAGATGCCTGATCAAAAAGATGTGCCTCAACATCCACTATTCGCCCTCGTGTTTGCACCTCAACACTTGAAGCAGAAAGCTCCTTAGCGTGCACCCGAAGCGCCCCTATATCCATCCGACTTGATGACGTAATATCAACTCCGCGCCCCTGCCCAGAAGTATGGACAGACAGTGACCCAAGGATGGGCAAATCCTGACGCATAAACGCATCAAATTCTTCAACACCAAGATGAGGCGCATCAAATTTCCATTTCCAAAAATCCTTCTTATAGACAAGCGAACCCTCAATAACCCCCTGGCGCTTCCGTGCATAGAGATGATCAAGCGCGTACAGCCCATCTTCATAGCGAGCATCAAGCGCAACCTGGGCAAAAGATTCCCCAAAAAAACGCGCATGATCGAGTTCTAAAGAGGTAAGGATGCGCATCTTTTCAATAGAGCCTCCAACTGTAATAGTTCCTGCAGCGTCACCTGTCATCGCTTCCAGTGCCCGGATAAAAACGTTCCCCTCCAAAGGCTCGAGCAAAGGTCGAACAACGCGTAGGAGAGAAGTGACAGGCTCATGACTCACAGCAAGATCAATGTGCATGGCTTGACGAGAAGACCCAAACTGCAAAAATCCTTCTCCTCGAACAAACTGCCCCCGATCATTTGAAAGACGCAACTGAGAAAGCCCAAGCCGATGTCTTGCATTGTCCCACACAATTTGGCCTTGGAAACGGCCCAAATCCAGGTGCACATAGGATGCATCCAAAAGCTTTGTGTCAATTGTGATCTTCGGCCAATGAACAACCACTTTTAAAGGTCCATCACCTGTAATCGGAACACCTGCTAAGCGACCAAGCTCCTGTGCCGAGATAGTACCAACAGCCCTGATATTCGATGGCAATCGACCTTGCACATCAAGTTGCGTTTTTCCAAGACTCAGATGCGCCTTGAGATCAAGGCGCCCATTAAGATGCGCATCCAATGTTATTTTTGGAACCTCAAAAAGTGCATCACCAGAGTCTTCCAATGATTTGAGCTGCACAAGAGCAGGCATAGACATGTGATCAAAGCGGAACTTTTCACAATCCCCATGAAAATCAACCTCTTGCATCTTTCCCTGACTGACAAGGACACGCGCCTTTCCCGTCATACGAAAATCAAGCGGATAGATTGAGTCATCAACAGGTCGTGCCAAAGTATGGAGATGCACATGCTCAAGCAAAGCTGTGACATCAAGGTCAGAGCCAAGCTTCCACACAAAAGGCTGAAGTTGAATCAGTCCGCCCCGACCAACTTGCCCACCACGCTCTATATTTTCTGACTGCACGGTACACGCAGCTACACGTAAGGTCTTATCCTTAAATGACCAGGAAGCCTCAGCATCCAACTGATCTGCATCCCAAACATCATAAAAAACTTGATCAGCATGCATTTTCCCAACAATACTCCCAGCCGTCAGAGCATCCTTGATACTGGGCGCATCAAAAGATGCCTCAAGATGCATATTTGCACCAACAAAGGGGAGTCCAATCTTTGTAAGTGCCGCCTGCTCCATGGCATACGTATTGATAAATGCATCTAGCTTACCTGCAACTGCAAAGTTTTTTTGCATGATCTGCATATCAGCTACAATAAGAGCACCCGGCATTTCGGCCTTAAGTTCACGCACATCACAACGCTCCTTGTCACATAAGGCATCCAGACGAACATGATTGACATGGATATTCTGACTTTCAAAATTCTTTACGTCAGCCAAAACACTGAGGCCATCTCTCCTTTTTTCGACATGAAGCACGACATTCGCACGGTACGTGACATCACCATACGAAACTGTCGTCGTGATATCCCTCAGGCCCACCTCAAGAACAGGAACACCCCCTTGTCCCGCAGGCGATGGGTCTTTGATCTTGAGAGCAACAGTACCTTCATGCAAGAAAAGTGATTTAGGAACAAGTTTTCCAGCCAAAAGATCAAAGAAGTAGAAAAAAATATCGAGCCGCTTGAGTGAGACCTGTGACCCAGGCTGCAAAGCTCCAATGGCTTTAAGAATATGAACACGGGGTTCGTGGAGCGCGACACCTAGGGGCGCAAACCGCAAGTGGATAGAAGCAAAATCGACCTCAAGCCCCTGCTGGGAAAGCTTTTTTACCACATAGGGCTTCCAAAGTGATGTCCCCATCTCTGATAGGCCCCAAAAAAATACCACAAAAAGCACCAAAAACTTTTTCATTCCTGAAGCCGCTCATGCACATCACGGTGATTTTGTGCAGCCTTACGTACACGCTCATAGTACTGACGCGCACTACCCGCGTTACCGATCAACTCACACGCACGACCCATCCAGTAATGGAGATCAACTTTCTCTACTTCTGGAATATCAGCATCCCCAAGCAGTGTCTGAAGCAGCACGATAACAGCATATGGGTCATTTTCAGCTACAAGGAGTTGCGCCAGAACACTTGAAACCTCAAGCATCAGCATACTTTCACCATGAAAACGCTTTGCCATATGCTCAAGCAGCGCACGGGCCACCTGCGGCTCCTCCATCTGTACAAAACCTATTGAGAGATCCATCCAGGTACGGAAAGAGCAGCCAGCAAGAGCGCGAAATACATCCTGAACCAACTCATGGTGATCGGTCTGGGCAAAAATACCAAGACGGAGCTCTGCGTCAAGTCGCCGCATCAGCTCATCTGAATTAATGACCTGATCAAGCTTTTGCTCACGATCTGAAATCTCAGCTAGCAGAGCTCGGACTTCATCGCGAAGACTGGTTGACAGGAGCTTCCGCAAGATTTTTTTTGCATCTTGTAGAAACCCCTCCTGAACTAAAATTTTTGCATCATAAAAATCTGACGATTGGGTATTCTTATCAGCTGCCAGCAGATCATCACCAAGATCAATTTGCGTTGCATCTTCACCCATACTCACATCCTTAAAAAAATGAATACCCTACACAAATGTCTCCAAGAAATGTGTATCATAATCGCCTGATAAAAACCGCTTACTCAGCATCACACGCTTATGGAAAGCGATATTTGTTCGAATACCTTCAACCACAAACTCATCCAAAGCCTGCTGCATCTTGGCGATAGCCTCAAGCCTCGACCCAGCATGCACAATGAGTTTACCGAGCATGGAATCATAGTAGGGCTGAACCCTATACTGATCATAGATAAAAGAATCTACCCTGACACCAAATCCCCCAGGCACGTGAAGAGCAGTAATAACGCCAGGCGATGGAGCAAAAGTATCAGGATCCTCAGCATTAATGCGACATTCAAGCGCATGAGTTGTAATACAAACATCTGACTGCCTGATCGCCAGCTTCTTGCCCGCGGCCATTTTGATCTGCTCTTTGATCAGATCAATGCCTGTAACCATTTCGGTCACTGGATGCTCAACTTGAATTCGGGTGTTCATCTCCATAAAGTAGAAATGGTTATCCTGAGTATCCAGCAAAAACTCTACTGTCCCGACATTTTCATACTCTGCCGCTGCACAAAGCGCCAAAGCAGCCTGTGCCATACTTTTTCGCGTACTATCATCAATAAGGGGACAAGGCGACTCTTCAATCAACTTCTGATGCCTACGCTGAATTGTGCAATCTCTCTCACCTAAGGTGATGCGATTCCCATAGCGATCGCACAGCACCTGGATCTCAACATGCCGTGGACTCTGGCAGTATTTTTCCACATAAAGTGCGCCGCTCCCAAAAGCAGCAAGTGCTTCAGATGAAGCCCGATCAAAGGATTGAAGGAGATCTTCTTTTGAACGTATAATATGAATACCCCTCCCACCACCACCTGCTGATGCCTTGAGAATGACAGGGTACCCGATCTCAAGAGCCGCTCGCTCTGCTGCTGCACAATCAGGAACTGCCTCAAGCGTCCCAGGCAAAAGTGGAACATTAGCTGCAAGCGCCATCGCTCGAGCACGTGTCTTCTCACCCATGATAGCAATGTTTTGGACCGACGGACCAATGAATGCTATTTGATACTCAGCACAGAGTCTCGCAAATTCGGCATTTTCAGACAAAAATCCATACCCAGG
This sequence comes from Oligoflexia bacterium, assembly GCA_903898645.1. Taxonomy (GTDB): domain Bacteria; phylum Bdellovibrionota; class UBA1018; order UBA1018; family UBA1018; genus CAIUGE01. The sequence continues at coordinate 26,950 of CAIUGE010000111.1, forward strand.
ATGGATTGCATCAGCATCCGTAATCTCAGCTGCAGACAAGATATTACCAATATGTAAATAACTGCCACGCGACTGCGGCGGTCCAATACAAACTGCTTCGTCAGCAAGCTTGACATGAAGAGAGTGCTCATCTGCTGTTGAGTAGACAGCAACAGTTGCAATACCCAACTCCCGGCAAGCACGAATCACTCTAAGAGCAATTTCACCACGATTCGCAATCAAAACCTTGCGAAAAAGCCCTTTTTTAGATTTCAACGACAAAGAGAGACTCTCCGTATTCAATCGGTTGACCATTTTCAGCCAAAACAGCAATCACCGTTCCGCTGATCTCGGATTCAATCTGGTTCATCAATTTCATAGCCTCTACAATGCAAAGCGTATCACCAGGCGCTATTTTCTTTCCAATACGTACATAAGGACTCGCATCAGGGGAAGGAGCTGCATAGAAAGTGCCGACAAAGGGGGATACAATGTGCTTATGATTGCTTGGCGTCTTTTCAACCTGTGGTGCAGCCACATGCAGAACTTCTTTTTGCGGTGCAATGAAGTTCTGCACAGGCCGTACGCCTGTACGGAGTGCAATCCGCTCCCCTGCCCTCTCCCATTCAAACTCCACGACCTCATGGCGCTCCATAAGCGCCAGGATTTCCTCAATCCGGGCAAGCTCATTTTTCTTGCTTTTCTTTTTCACTTATTTGCCTTTTCAACATAACTAGAATCACGTGTATCGACCTTGACCATGTCATCTTCCTTGATATGAAAGGGCACCTGAATCGTTGCTCCAGTCTCAAGCACAGCAGGCTTAGACCCCCCAACTGTATCCCCACGGAACGCAGGGTCTGTCTGAGCCACCTTCAGCACCACAAAGGTCGGTAACTCAACTCCAATAGGTCGCTCGTTAAAGTACATGACCTTGATTGCCAAATTTTCCTGCAAAAAGTCCTTGCCTGAACCTAACTGCTCAGCTGACATGACGACCTGCTCATAACTGGCATTGTTCATAAAATGAAAGCCCTCAGCATCACGGTAAAGGTACTGCATTTCCTTCTCTTCCGTATTTGCCCGATCGAGCTTATCGCCTGAAGTAATGGTCCGCTCAATCATATTATGATTCATCATGTTCTTCAGCTTGGTCCGAGTAAAGGCCCTGCCTTTGCCCGGACTCACATGCTGGAAATCAATAATTTCAAAAGGCACACCATCAAGCTCTACTTTTAATCCACGTCGAAACTGGTTCGTTGCATACATAAGCTCTGAGATCTACCCTGACGCACACGCACTTGTCAACGGTGGCGGTACCTCTCTACGTTTATCAGCATATCAAGCAGCTTCTCTAAACGCTCCATGTGGTTAGTCCGAGGAGGGACCAAAAGAAGAGGGGTGCCCTGGGCATAGCCTTTTTCTTCCATCTCACGCACAATCTCCGCCACATCGACATCCATGGGCGCCAGATACAGCACCATCTTATAAGCTAAAAGCGCTTCTGGGATGCGCCCAAGCATCAGGTAAGACTCGGCCAAAAGGCGCTGCGCCACAATGTTTTCAGGGATATCTTTAGCAATCATCTCAAGTTCAGACACAACCTCAGCATAACGCTGCAGATCAAAAAGTGCCCGCGTAAGACAGACTCGTGCCGCACTAAAATTCGGGTAGAGGTGAAGACCTTCCCGGCAGATAGCAATAGCGTCCTCTGGCATACCGGACTTTCTATACAGCTCAGCCAAGGGCGCAAAGATCCGTGACGAAGGGTTTTCTTGGTACTGCTTGAGATAAACGCCAAGCATGGGATGAAATTGGTCAGTCATGCAAAAATCCTCTCTTTACGTTTAGACAGCTTCTTTTAAATTAAGGACACGAGGCGTTATAAAAATAAATAACTCCGTCCTTTGCATACCGGAGGTCGTGCTCCCAAAGAGGGCCCCAAGTATTGGTATCTTTCTCAAGAAGGGAAAACCTGTCTCGCTTGATGAGTCCTGAAACGAGTAGATACCTCCCACAACAAGTGTCGTGCCGCTATCAACCAATACTTTGGTAGTGAGTTTGCGATTCCCAATACCACTTGCACTGGACGAAAGCACAACGGGTATATCTTTTGTGATGGTCAGCTGCATCATAACACTTCCCTCATTGGTGACCGTTGGGACAACGGTCAAACCAATATTGGCCTGCTGCACTGAAGAAATCGGCACTTCCCCTACACCCGCAACAAAAGAAGAGCTCGGGGTCAGGACAGGCGTCCCTTCCACAATAGAGGCCGTCTCCTTATTCAGCACGACGGTCTTAGGTGAGGATACAATTTTGACCTGACTTTCACTTTCTCCCAGATTCAAAATGGCATTAAGCTTCATAGCTCCCCCCGGCAAAAACCCAAGCTGGGGAGACAAGGCCAGCATCCCGCTTCCTGTACTCTGTGTCCCAGCTGTCTGCCCTGTGGCAAAAACACCAGGCGTCCCTAATAAAGGATCAACGGGATCGCCCCCACCAAAGCTCCCTAAATAATTTTGATCAAATGACCCAAGTCCAAGGCTCCCCGAAAGGGAGTTGGAAAAATTTTCCGATGCTTCAATGATCTTTGCTTCAATCATAACTTGTGGCGTCTGCGTATCAAGCATATCGATAATTTTTTTCATGCGATCAAGATTTTCAACCGTATCCTGAACAATCAGACTATTGGTCCGCGGATCCTGCTCCACAACTGTCGTCGATACACCTTGCCCCCCATTCGTCGGATTCGACGAACCTGTCGTCGATACACCTTGCCCCCCATTCGTCGGATTCGACGAACCAAAACGCGCCAGTATTGTTTTAATATCAGCAATATTTGCAAAACTAATAGGAAAAATACGCGTCACCTTTGGCGCATAAGCATCTGCAGCCTGCTTGACCCGCACCTCATCTTCTTTTTCTTCCCGGAGACTTCTTAGTGGCATAATACGTAACACATTTCCAGTTCGCTCCGCACCCAAATGAAGTGTCTGGAGCACAACATGAAGTGCCTGATCCCAAGGGACATCAACAAGCGACAGGGTAACTGCGCCCTTCACATCGTCGGATAAGATCATATTAAATCCACTTGCCTCACCAATCATTTTTAATACATCCGTTGCGGGCACATCTCGAACTTGTAATGTGACAGGCTTACCTGCAAAAACACCGACTTTTTGTGCAGAAATATAGTTATCAATGGCCGTTTTTGGTCCTACTGATGCAGGTGCAGGCACCTTGAGGCGGATCGCGTTTGCTTCTTGCTGCACCACTCCTTGTACCCCTTCACGCAACTGCACAACAATACGCACCGTCTCTGTACCTGGCACCTGAAACGGTGTCACTTGGAGCACATTACTTTCATACAAGGATGTATCAAGGGGCTGCGCCACCATAGCAGAAATGCTTGCGTCTTTCACTTCAAGTATAATTTGATTGTCGTTGAGCTTGTCTTGCTTATCGACACTGACCGTTCCACCCGCTACAGCAATCAGCACTTCGGAGGAATCAGTTGTAGCATGAAAGTCAATGGATGTCACTTCCGCTCCAAAAGCGAGCGTTACTAAAATAAAATAAAAACTCATGACTTTCCTCCTTCAGGTGCCCGCATTGGAACGAATGATGACTTCGGCACATCCTCTTCTTTTTTGTGCTCTCGCTTTTTCTTCAGGAGCTCAAGAACAACATCGTTGTCAATTTCCTGACCAACAAGATCTACCTTTTTTTCTCGCACAACAAGGCTACTAAATCGAATTTTCCTGATATACCCACCCTTATTACCAATTTTCGCTTTTTCAACCACCTGATGCACACCATCATCTGGATCTAAAATAAGTGCTCGCACCTTATGCTCATCTTCAAATATCCCAACAAGCGCATAGGATGTCACTGCATACTTCTGTAACGGATCAACAGAAGAGACGTGTTCCTGCAGCAGATCGGGCATACGAAATGGATCACGCATCTTCAGCACTTCAGCGTCAATCATGAATGCGCCCCAAGCTTGGGTCAAAAAAAAGAAGCATCTCATCATGGCTTAGCCTCGGCTTTTTTCTGCTCGTCAATCTGGTCTGCCTTCGATCCTGCATACATATAGGCAACCACATCCATCGAACCCTCAATTTCTGCATACTTACCACTTGAAACGCCTGTTGCTGTCGCCTCAAACGAATTCACTGTGACAATGTCAGTCAAATTAGCAATGCGTTCGAAAAAACCTACAAGCTCCACATAAACGCCTTGATACTTCAATCGAAAAGCCTGCTCGTGAAAATATTCTTTTTTCACAATATCGATAGGCTCAAGCTTCGTGACAGAAAGACCTACTTTTCCAGCCTCAGTCAGAACCATTTTCATAAAGACAGGCACATCAATATGCGACGGAAGTACGTTTTTAATCTCTCTTAAATCCTGAGCGAGCTTTCGAATGTCAACCTTTTTCTGTTCAATTGATTTTGCGAAATCACTCACTTCTTTAATGGTTTTATCTTTCTTCTTGTTTGCATCAACCAAAGTTACAATCTGTTTTTTCTTAATATTCAGTTCGGACTCAGCATCAGTCATATGCATATAGTAACCAAACCCTAAATACCCGCAATACGCCGCTAAAAACAAGCTCACTGGAATCTTTTCAAGGATATCAGTCAACGTACTTTTCAGCGCCATCTACTGTTTCCTCGCAATACTTAACTCAAAATTTGCATAAGCCGTTTCTTTGTCATGTGATTGCTCATTTTTGACAAGACTCACACTGCTAAACTGCTCACTATCTTTCATTGATTTCATGAAATCAGATATCTGATTGAAACCAAACGACGACCCAAGCAACACCACGGTCTTATCATTCACTTTCATACTCTTAAGCCACACATCAATTGGAATACTTAAGGAAACAAAAGACAGTATCTTCGACGAGGCATTACGTGCGTTAATTAACTGACGCATAGTAACTATCTTATTTGAAATAGTCTTTTCATCGTCATCCATGTTTTTCTTAATATCAATAAGATCTTTCATTTTAGAAGCTTCTTTTTGAAGCTTATTTCCTTCTTGCACAAGTTTTTGAATAGCGTCATCCTGCCTTTTAAGATCGTCAGTCATAACAAATTCCTGAATATAGGCCATAACAAACCCCAGCAAGCAGGCAACAAGCGCTCTTTTAATTGCCGGATGCTGAATGATGCTTTTTGCTTCACCGATCTCAACACTACTTGTAAAGCCACTCAGGATAGACGAAAGACTTGTCGGATCACCAGATATCGCAAGCGCCTGTTTTTTTGCTAAATTAATGCGAATCATATCATTCAGCTCCAGCCCGAAGAGCAAGTCCAACAGGCACGCACGCAAGAGGCGCAATGCTATCAAGATAATCATTCGTGAATTTACTTGAATCAATATGAAGCGAAGCAAACGGATTCAGCATCTGCGTTGGAACTTTAGTACAGTCTTCAATGGTCTGAGACAGATCCTGCAATCGCGCCGATCCACCAGATAAAAGTATGTATGCGATAGCCGGCCCAATCGATGATGCTGTGTAAAAATCTAGTGTTTTTTTCAATTCTGATGCAAAATTTTCAGCCATAATAGCAATCAGCTCAGAGACGTCTGCCGGCATGTTCCCATCTAGACCACTACTCATTTTCAGAACTTCAGCATCGGAAAAACTTATATTCATGCTTTTTGCTATCTCGAGTGTCAATTGTTGCCCACCAGGAGGAGCATCCTTGGTGAAAATTGGCACACCTTGATACACCACAACAACTTTCATAGAACTTGCACCAATATCGACCAGCGCGACAGCCTCATCACTTTGCGGATAATTCGCTTCAAAAACATGCTGGAGCGCAAAAAAATCAATATCGATAACGCTTGGCTTCAGGTTTGCGGCAGTCACGCAATTCATCAGTGTTTCAACAATCGACTTCTTAACAGCAACGAGTATTACATTCGCTTTTTTATTGATAACAGAAAAGGAATGAAAATCCATTACCACGTCAGTCACATCAAAGGGCAAGTACTGCTCAGCCTCCCAAAAAACCTGATCTCTTAAATCTTTCATATTCTGCACTTCAATGCTCAAATTGCGCACAATAACAAAAGATCCAGATAACGATGAGCATACAGTCTTGGACTTGAGCCGCATACTACTTGCTAAACGCTTGATATGGTCAATCACTGCAACTGGATTCATGATCTCGCGATTCATCAGAGTGTCTTCGGGAAGATCTGCAATGCCAAAATGAGATAAAGAATAGCCCTTCGCCGTTCTTTTCAGCTCACAGAGCTTTACAGATGAAGCCCCCACATTGAGTCCAACAGCATATTTTTGCTGTTGACGGAGAGCTCCGGCCAATCCCGAGAGTTGGCGCACAAGCTTTGAGACGTCAAAAAATGTCGTTAACGATTTACCCTTCTGTGCCACACATCACCTTATGTAGATTTTATATATAAAAGAAGAAAAGGCAAAGAGGCAAAAAATACCTTCTAGTCAAAATTCAGCTCAGCTGATGCACCGTGCAGAAGCAAAAGTGCCGTGCGCTGCGTTGCATGCTGCTCAATATCAGCCATCAGCGCAATTGCAATACCATCATCTGTACTGTTTGAACCTAGGAGTGGATCATAGCAAAATGCTGACACAATTGGCAAAAGACCATCCTCAGCCTGAAGGACACGAAACTGACTCTCCCTATGATGCGACAATGTACCTGAACGAATCTCAACACCTTGTGCATCCTGGCAGGAATGAACCACCTCCATTGTGTACGCTAGACCTTGAAACCGAATTCTTACAGGAGCTTTCCGAATAACAGCCTCAAGCTTCACTTGATTCACCTGCTGCGCGCAATGACGAATCAGGGAGCGAGCAATCCAACGCGGCCAACGCTCAGTCAGTATAGGAACAGCTGAAAGGCAAAACCAGATAAAAGCAGCTGCTAGTAAGAGGAGACGCTTCCTCCTCTTCTTTCTAATTTCAACTTTTTCCCAAAGTTCGTAATTTACCCATTCTGCCTGACTCCAACGCTCTCCTTCTACATCAGTATCATGAAACGGAACCATACGTCCCCTCCATACAGATACGTACATAACGCGCCCAGGACTAAAAATGGACCATAGGGAATACTTTGCTGTAAGAAAGACCGCGTAGGCGCCCGCTCCCCAAGCCACATAATAAATCCACACAAGGAACCTGCCAATGCACTAATAAGAATGGTACTTAAAAGCCCCTTTATACCAATAAAGGCACCGAGCATCGCAAGTAACTTTACATCCCCCCCACCAAGACCCTGACGATGCGCAACACGCTCATACCCAACAGCAAGTAAAAAGAAAAGCGTGAAACCGAGCACTGCTCCCCCCACTGATTCATACACAGTTAAAGGATAGAGACGCTGCGTCAAAAAACTCGACCCAATGCCAAGCACAGTACCGCCTAAACTCAAGACATCTGGAATGATTCTATGCTTGAGATCAATAAAGGTAATGGCAATCAGCAGCAGAGCAAATGGCGCGTCACGCAACAAAAAGGCCATCGTTGGACCTTCTCGGCGCGCAAAAGTGATCAGCAAAAGACTCGTAAGCAATTCAATTACTACAAATTCCAAAGGCAGCTTTACTGCACAGTATCGACATCGACCTCGAGTGAGCATAAAACTCACAACAGGGATGAGATCTAGCATACCTAACTGGTGCTGGCAGCTGCGGCAATGGCTTCGTGGCTCAATAATAGACTCGTGTGCAGGAAGCCGCACAATCACGAGGTTAAGAAAACTCCCAAAGATCAAGCCCAAGCATCCAGCCCACACAAGAAACCACAGTATCCCTAATGCCATTGATTCTTCCTTAAAATTTTCGCCTCACCGTCCAGCTCGCAAGGCTCGTAAGAAATAAAACGATAGCACATGCCTGGACGAGCACAAAGAAAAGCCCGCCCGTGCATGGTAGCCCATGATAAAAAAGTGAACCATCAAGCGCATAGGATGAAAAATGTGCAACAAGCTTTGAAGGCCATCCAAAAAACCTCTCCAGCTCCTGATGGGCATGCCCAAGGAAAAAAACAGCCACAGTTGCCATACTCGCTAAGGATCGCGTCATGATGGTGGCAAAAAATATCCCGTAGGACGCAATCACACAAGCCTGGACCCAAAGAAGGAGCAGGCTTGTCCCCAATGCCACCCACGAACAGGAAAGACCAAATCCCCAGATACATAGTCCAAGCAAAAACCCTAATGAGACATGATGAATGGAAATAACTGCCCCAAGCCCTCCAAGTTTTGCAGCCAAAAAGCTCAAGGGCCGCATGCGGCATGCAAAAGCCAGATCCCAAGTCCGCCTCTCAGCTTCCTGCGCAATGATACCTGGCCCAAAGATCACAGCCAAAAGGGCTGAGCTGAGACCACATGCAGCCAAACCCATATCAATAATGACGCGCCCAGGATCAATCACCATTAATTCTGAGGCCAAAAATCCAAGCCCGCCTACAAAGAGCGCAATGCCAATAACAAGAACAAAGATCCGGTCAGATACAATATCAAAAAAAGTTACCCATGCTACAGCCTTCACAAAATATCCCCATATCGCGTCACTTCAATCAGCCCAATAGACTGCTGGCGAGCCTTTTCCAAAAGCTGCTCAACAATAGCTTGACTAGGCGCAAGATACATCCCTACTGCCGCACGGATAGACTCAAATCCTTCAAGATCGTCCATAAAAAGTGCTCGATAACCAACCCTCAAAGAGCCACTATCAACTGAAAGAGACAAGCGCCCTTGATCTAAAAATGCAACCTGATCCACCCACGCCACTTCACCAAAAACATGCGTCGCAATAACAGCACTCATACCAGCTTGGCATGCAGCCCGAATCATTAATGAAACCTGCACACGTGTCAGCGCATCAAGCCCACTCATAGGCTCATCTAAAATAAGGAGAGAACCCCCACTCATAAATGCCTGAGCGAGACTAACGCGCTGCTGCCAACCTTTCGACAAGGTCCTCACATAACTCCCGGCATAACGCTCTAAATCAAATCGATGCATGACTTCATCCAAAGAAACCTGTGGTCGCCCAGCAAGGTCCCAGACATATTTGAGTGCATCCATCACTTTTTGATGGCGATAAAAAAGAGGTCTTTCTGGTACATAGCTCACACGTGCGCGCCTCACCACACCTTCTGGCTCAACAATCCCTGCCATAGCGCGTAGCAGCGTCGTCTTCCCTGTACCATTTTTCCCAATAATTGCGCAGGCCCGACCTGCAGGAAGAACAAAGTGCGCATCGGAGATGATTCTTTTCTTCCGCCCCCAAAATCCATCACGTCGGTACACATTGACCGCCTTCAAAAGCAGCATTGCTTGTGTGTACCCAGATTAGACGGTACTTGCAATCTTAAAGATCGGCAGATACATCGCAATCAGAATACCACCTACAGCGCCACCAAGCACAACAAGGACAATGGGTTCAATCAATTTTGTGAGCCCACCCACAAGCACTTCAACCTCGTCTTCATAAAAATCAGAAACTTTTTCAAGCATCTTGTCCAGATTCCCCGTTGACTCCCCAACACTGATCATTTGCACTGCCATGCGAGGAAAAACGTCAATCTTCCCAACAACACTTCCAAGTGTCTTTCCAGCTTCAACTTCTGTTCTAATCTTCGAAATGGCAGCCTCAAGAACTGCATTATTCATCGTCATGCGGCATATATCAATTGCATCTATCAGGTTCACGCCTGATACTAAAAGGGTCTGCATAGTGCGAGCAAACCGCGCCACAGATGCTTTTTGTACAATAGCTCCAAAAATAGGCGCATGAAACACTAAACGATCAAGCAGCACACCGCCTTCTGCAGTCTGCGTGTACCGAAAAAGTGAAAAACTTATAAAAACAATGCTTCCAAAAATCGCCATAAAATGGTCTGTCAAAAAATGAGACATTGCCATAACAACCATAGTGGGCAGGGGCAATTCTTGATTTGCACCTTTCAACATCTCTTCGAATTTTGGAATCACAAAAATCAACATCAAACTCACCACACCTGCACCAATAAGCGTCACAATAATAGGGTACATCATAGCGCTTTTAATAAGGCGTCTTAATTTTTCAGCGTCTTCCATATACCGAGATAATCGTTTCAGCATCTGATCAATAGAACCAGAGGCCTCCCCTGCCCGAATAAGTGCTATATAGAGCCTAGGAAAGATGTCAGGGTAATCAGAAAGCGCCTCCCAAAGGTAGGATCCAGACGAAACCCGCTCCCTGATAGCACCCACCACTTCAGCAAGCGTCGCGCTTTGCGTCTGCGTCACAAGGATATCAAGCCCTTGGACAAGAGGAATACCTGAACCAATAAGGACCTGCAACTGACGTGTAAAAATAACCAAATCCTCGATAGGCACCTTTCTGAATATTTTTAAAATACCGTCAATCAAACTCTCTTCATTTTTCGCCTTTGCTTTATAAATACGTTTTGGCCGAATACCTTGTGCACGCAGTATAACCCGTAGCTCCGTTTCACCTTGCGCAAGCATAAACCCAGCAACTTCCTTGCCCTCAACATTAATGCCGTTATAGTGGTACTTGATCATTATTTAACCACAGAGAGCATCTTCACCAGTTCATCTGCAACAGGAGAGGAATCGAGAGCATCCTGTTTCGTCAGCATCCCCATACGAACGAGCGTCAAAAGCGCCTGATTCATAGTCTGCATACCTGACTCCTCCTGCCCAGTTTGCATTGCTGAATAAATTTGATGGATTTTATCTTCACGGATCAAATGCCGTATCCCCATAGTTGGGATCAAAATCTCCATCGCCATTGATCTCCCTGGCCGATTACTGTTTGGGATAAGTTGCTGTGATATAACGCCTTGCAGCGTAAAAGATAGCATCTGCCTAATCTGGACCTGCTGGTGCGGCGGAAATGCATTAATAATACGATTAATAGCCTGAACCGCACCATTCGTATGGAGCGTACCAAAAACCAAATGGCCAGTTTCAGCCATAGTCAAAGCCATTTCAATAGTTTCCGCATCCCTCAGCTCACCAACTAAAATATAGTCTGGATCTTGTCTCAAAAGACGCTTCAGCGCACTCGCAAAGCTTTTTGTATCCATAGAAATTTCGCGTTGATTCACAATACAATTCTTATGTGGATGCACAAACTCAATAGGATCCTCAATAGTCACAATGTGTCCATATTCCTCGCGATTCAAAAGATCAAGCATTGCAGCCAGACTCGTCGACTTCCCACTTCCCGTAGGCCCTGTCACCAAAATCAAACCGTTCGGCCTTTTAATAACCTTTTTAATAATAGCGGGTAATTTTAATGCATCAAAATCAGGCACTGACAAAGGAATAAGCCGAAAAACACCTGCAACATTGCCCCGCTGATAAAATAAATTGCCTCGAAAACGAGCCAAATCTTTAATGCCGAAAGAAAAGTCAAGTTCCTGATTTTTTTCAAAATCTGATCTTTGGGCATCAGTCAGAACAGAGTAGCAAAGCTCTTTAGTATCCTGCGATGTCAGTATCTCTGTTTTTACCCGTACCATCTTCCCGCCTATACGGAATTCTGGTGGCACACCCACGGTGACATGAAGATCGGAAGCATCCTGATCAACCATAGTTTTTAAAAGCGGCGGTAAGCCAATTTTTGCCATATCTCTTTACCCTTCAGATGTTGTAGCGATTGCTTCTTCCAGCGTTGTGACGCCTTCATGTACTTTTCTCATGGCAGATTGCCTGAGTGTTGCCATCCCTTGACGCATGGCTTGTTTTTTAATTTCAGCATTACTTTCATTTTTCAGGACCATTTCTTTCAGCGCTGCAGTAAATTCGAGCACCTCATAGATTGCAACACGCCCCTTATAACCTGTTTTTCCACACTGAGCACACCCCGTACCCTTATAGAGACGAAACTCTTGGGCTGTTATACGCCCCAAAGAACCGTCTTTCTCAAGCGCCATTATTTTCTCAATAGGCAAAGAATATGGCATCTTGCATCCATTACAGATCGTCCGCAAAAGTCTTTGAGCAACAATCGTATTGACTGATGCCACTACCAAAAATGGCTCAAGCCCCATATTCATCAACCGAGTAATAGTACTTGCAGCATCATTCGTATGGAGCGTTGAAAGTACCAAATGCCCAGTAAGCGCCGCCTGAACAGCAACTTCGGCTGTTTCGAAATCTCGAATTTCACCTACCAGAATAATATCAGGATCTTGCCGCAACAATGCCCGAAGCACAGACGCAAATGTCAGCCCAATATCTTTTTGAATCTGCACCTGATTGACACCATCAAGGTTATATTCAACTGGATCTTCTGCAGTTGAAATATTATCTGATACCTGATTCAGATCACTGAGTGCTGAATAGAGGGTCGTTGTTTTTCCGCTTCCTGTAGGCCCTGTGACAAGCACCAGACCATTAGGAGCATAAATGCCTTTTTTAAAAATATCGAGCTGCTCTTTTTCAAATCCAATTTTTATTAAACTGAGTGCCAGGTTATTTTTATTCAACATACGTAGAACAATCTTCTCACCAAAAAGAGTCGGCATAGAATTAACGCGAAAATCAATCTCCTGCCCTGCATACCGTAATTTAATACGACCATCTTGCGGCACGCGACTTTCAGCAATATCCATACGCGACATAATCTTGAGCCGCGCGACAACAGAACGCTTCATGGTGAGTGGCACATCGGCCACCTCAAACATGGTCCCATCAATACGCAGCCTGACGCGAAAACGTTTCTCATAGGGCTCAACATGAATATCACTTGCTCCCCGCCGAATTGCCTCAACGAGCACTCCGTTGACAAGCTGAATCACCGGCACATCTTCAGTATTCGATGTACCAATCTCATGCACAGTCACAAGCTCTAATTCATCGCCCGCATTTGTCTCTGTCTGCTGACTTTGCTCCTTCTTATACGTCTGAATAGCAGCACCAAGCTCTGCTGACCCTCCATAGTATTTAGCAAAAGCTGCCGAAAATGCCGTTGGGCCCGCAAGGACAACTTCGACATTCATTTTGACCGCAAATTTAATTTGTTCAAGTTTCTGCTGCATAGTGGGATCGCAGATCGCAACAACCAACACACCCCCAGAAAGCTGAATGGGGATGGCCTGCGCTTTTTTTACTACTTCAAGCGGAACACTCTTGAGAGTTTCCGACGTAATATCAAATCGAGCAAGGTTAATGGTAGGCAAAGAAAACTTCTGACTGAGAAACATCACAAGCTTTGACTCAGGCACATACCTTTTCTCTATCAAAAAAAGTGCGTGCGAACTCCCAGTCTTAGCCGCTTCAACAGCCTCGGCATGCTGAACACTTGTGATAAGTTTATCCTTCAGTAAAAGATCGGCCAACCCACGTGACATTTTTTATGTTCTCTTTGTTTATGATACATAAAAAAAAATCACTCACAAACTGCAGAATCTGCCAGATAGGCAAAAGCTGCCTGCTTGTCTTTTCCAATCTGCTGAACCAAAAGTGCAGGCGAATCAAATCGTTCTTCTGCCCTCAATCGCTTTAAAAAAGTCACCTTGATAGGTTCGCCATAGTGCTCCCCCTGGTAACCACATGGCCTCAGTTCTGGGTAATAGGCAAAAAGATGCGTCTCAGTCACAAGGCCTGCTGCATGGAATGTTGGCCTATGCCCAATATTTGTCATACTTGCATACTTCACGCCCCCCATCTCAGTCACTGTCACATAGACACCCCCACAAAAGGGCATGGGCTCATGCATATTGAGTGTTGGAAAGGATAACTGCCCGCCACGCCTATCGCCCCGCATCACGACACCCCATTTCGTCAGTGGCTCTCCCAGCAAAGCATTACCTTCCTCAATGAGGCCCTGAGCAAAAAGTGCACGGATACGCGTACTCGATACGACTGCGCCACCCATCATAACAGATGGAACCACAATAAGCCTACAGTCATACTGCGCAGCGCAACTTGCTAGAAAATCAAGGCCTCCTTGACGCTTATGCCCAAAAGCAAAATCGGCCCCTACAACAATGATTTTTGCATTGCACTGCGCTATCAGGTATTTTTCAATGAAATCCTCAGGACGTGTTGCAGCAAAATCGAGCGTAAAAGGCTGCTCAATGACCTTATCGCTCCAAGCCTGCAATGCATAGGCACGCTCCTCAAAACTCATCAGCGGTATAACATGGGCATTACTTAAAATATCACGAGGGTGCGGCCTAAAGGTATAGGCAACAACAGCACCTCTACTCCGTGCAACACGAAAAATCTCGCGATGGCCACAGTGGAGTCCGTCAAAATTCCCAATTGCAACAACCATTAGAAACGAAATCCACACTCGTCGATTTCAGAATCAATGGCATCAAATGGGTAGATACGACAGTTTGCAGGTCGCAATTCACCATAGATCCGGCAATACGGTAGATCTTCTGCATCTTTACCCAGGAACGGGCACTTGATAACCAGCTCACAGCATCTCCCGCATCGATGGCATTCACCTTTGCGGTTCTCAACAATAGACTTCTCTACATACTCAGATTGAAAGGCACCTAGATAAGATCGACGTGTTTTTCGAAAGATCTGTCCAAGTAAACCTTTTTGACGCAATACTTTATCAATCCATTGCCGCATGCCTCTTCATAGCATTGAAGCTCAAGAAGGATCTATTTTTTTTTGTTCTAATTCTGTCGCACAGGAGTATGCTGCAGGCCCATTAAAAGTTACCGAATGCCAGCTCCCATCAATGAAGGCTCTCATTTCAGCCTCCCCTGAACGAAAACTGCACTGAAACACATGCCCCCGACAAGACACCTTCCAAATAGAACTCAAGCCCTGACACTCAACTTTAAGTTCTTCCTCTGGACATCCAACAATAGCTCGAGACTCCTCGCGTAACCGAGCCACATGATTTTAATGCCTCTGTGCCATACTGGTACATCCATTTATACATATGATACATACAATAAAAAAGGTGCTTTTCATCTCAATCTCTCTCAGTATTTTTCCGCATCCTATGGTCTTGCCACCACGCAATGTGCGCTCCCGGTAACTTACCTCTCGAGGTGATATGACGCAACAAATCATAGTTGCAAGCAAAACACCACCACGTGCATTCTACCACAACATAATGCACATAGTCAATTAAGAATACCTTTGAATAGCGGCCAAAAAGGTCCACAATTGGAAATATGAGCAAAATTATTACAGTCGCAAACCAAAAAGGCGGCGTTGGTAAAACAACAGCCACTATGAATATTGGCGCAGTTTTTGCCAAAACCCATCGCGTCTTGCTCATTGACAGTGATCCTCAGGCAAATCTCACAAGCTACGCTGGGATCACGCCTGGAGAAGCGCCTTTTGACGCAATCCGTACATTGGACGAGATCTACACCGCCAAACGTCCCCTAGACAAATACATCTTACGTGAATTTATTGCCCCAACCAAGCAGCCCAACCTTGATATTCTCTGCGCTGACAAGAATCTTGCGGGCATTGAGCACTACCTCTTAAGCCGCGAGAATCGTGAAACCATCCTCTCACGTACGCTTCAGGCAATTGACCTACTTTATGATTACATCCTGATTGATACACCTCCTAGCACCAATACCCTCACCCTCAATGCCCTTGTAGCCAGCAACTATGTGCTAGTCCCTATGCAACCTGAATTTTTCAGCCTCGAGGGCATCGTCAAAATTCGCCAAACTATCACTATGGTGCAAGAGAAATGGAATCCTCAGCTCAAACTACTTGGCATCCTCCCTACCCATGTAGTTTCAAGGCGCAAACTGACCAGCGAGGTACTTGAAACGCTCCGTACTGAAATGCCCGAAGCCTTTATAGAAAACCATATCAGCGATAGCACCCTTGTCGCCGAGAGCTCAGGCCATGGCCGATCCATTTTAGACTACAGTCCCAAAAGCAAAAGTGCCCAAGAATTTGCAGCAGTCGCAGCCGATCTCATGAACCGTATTGAAAGGAATGCATGATGAAAAAGGACCACCTTGGACGAAACCCCTTCGCAAAGAAAACAACAAAGAAGGCATCTCGCCAAAACGCGCTCCATCAAGCCCTATACTACTTAGACAAAATTCCCTTTGGGAGAAAAATCCGCAACGCAGTACTTAGAGCGCTGGGGTAGTATTTACCAGAGTATTGCTATCATTTATCGTCCACACATCAGCACCAACAGTTGTGCTTGTTGAGATATTGCCACAAGCTGCTGCCAGAAAGGTACTCGAAGTCATGGCCACGGTTGCAGGCCAACTAGCGGTACTACAATCCGTCGCAACAGAATTCGCGCCAGCTGCTACTGTACGCGCAACCTCGTTGGCCGTAACACCTGCCATGGAACCCGCTGGAACGACACAAGCAAATCCCAGTCCACCGCTAAAATAAGACCCACAATTGATACCGGCAGTATTAGCAAGGCCGCCACCACCACAGTTAGTGTTACTCACTGCCGCAGCTGAAAATCCAATACTATAGTAACGGTTTATCGAGCCAGGGGTAAACCCAATCATAGGTAGACATGCACTAAAAGACCCGGATTCTGCCGCATAGGCCTGCTCAGCAGTCGCCAAGGCGCCAAGATTGATCTTCGCTTCTGATTGCCGGGCGCGAGACTGATATTTTTGATAATTAGGAACTGCAATACTTGCCAGAATACCAATGATCGCAACAACAACCATAAGCTCAATCAGCGTAAAACCCTTCACCGTCCCAAGTACATTGCTATTTTTTCGGCTCACTGAATAGTCCCCCCTGTGAAAGTACAAGATTTAGATGTGTGTGACAAGTCCTTATTCATAGATTACAAGTACTCCATGGATGCAAAACTCATAATGATTCCATCATTCATAGTACTCATGCTTGTTCCACAAGTCACATGGGAAACTAAGCCTCCCATCCCACAGGCAAGGAGTGCCGCATGGTTCAGACTCCTTGCCTGCGGGATGCAGCCCGCCCTGGTAGACGGCCTTGTCTTAGATGCATTTCTAGATGAAAATAAAAAAACCGGAAGCAAAAGTGATTTCTTCTATAAAGTGATGCTTCTAGCTGAACTCGACCCCAGGTTCCTCGCTGTCTATGACGCAGGCTCTGTGATACTCAGCATTGCCTTGCAGGATGACGCAGGCTCACAAACACTCTTAGCCAAGGGAACAACCTATGCAGATACAGCAGAAGCTAAGCATCTCCTCCTCTGGCAGAATGAGGGCTGGCGCCTTGACATCATGCGTCTTTGGCACGCTCTCTTCCACGATGTACTTGAAGCAATACCTATTCTCGACCACACCGTGCGCCTCTACCCCGGAGCCCCTCCCTATATGGCCCAGCTTGCAAAGAAACTTTCGACCAAACAGGGCACCTTAGAAACGAAACTGCGTGTTATTACCATGCTCCTCAACCGCAAACACAATCATGAAGTCCATCAAGCGCTTATACGCCAGAAAAAGGAGATTCAGGAAGAACTTCAGTATGTCAGGGATAGCAAGATATATAACGTACCGTATTAAATCCACAAAACCCACGCACATCCAGCCTAACTCTCCTTCAGTGCCCGCGCAAAGAGCCGCGCTTTCTCCACAAAAGCCTCCTGATCAGCAGGCCCTCCAGCAAAGCGCGCTTTATCGATTTCCTGCATCAGCATCTCATACTGCTGCCAAAGCCGTTTATCCATGCCTTTTTGCTCAGCAATGCTTCGAAATGCCTCAAGCCCAACGGGGCGAACAGAAAGCTTAAGGTAATCCATAAGCACATGCTCGAGGTACTGAACCAAAGTCTCTGGCGAAAGCACAGGCGCTTGCACTCGAGGCGCTTGACGCCGGAAACGCCTAAAAAGAACAGGTGCAATCACACTGAGCAGCTCAAGACAAATCACGCCTGCCATGACCGGTGGCCAAAAAGGCTTTTGTGCAGATGCTCGGTAATTTTTCTCGGGAGGCCGCAGGTCTGCAATTTTCTGCTGAGGCAATGGCTCAGTAGGCACAGGCACATCAACTGTATGCTGCGCATTAGGATCCACATGAAGCTTAAATGTCTCAAGCTCCTGCACAACATAGTCCTTTTTATGCGGATCAAAATAACGCACCTTGCCGCCACCGAGCACATAATCTCCTTCACGGCGAGGAACGAGAACAAATTCAAACTTTTTTGTTGCAACACCCTGAGCATCAATTTTTGCAGGCGATTGGTCCGAAGCATAAAGCTCAATACCGTCAGGGAAACGAAAAGTAGGCACTTTGACTGATGACAAATTACCCTTACCTTGAAGGGTCATCTTAAAACTAAGAGCGTCATGCGCACGTACATTGTTTTTTGAAAGCGCTGTTGTAATAACAAAATTTCCAATTGCTCCTTCAAAAAGACCATCACGCGAGCTTGGCTCAGGCACATCCTGGACATGAATAGTCTGAGCTTCGGTTGCAGCTGATGCAACTTTTTGTCGCACCTGCCGCAGGAGCCCAAAAAAAGGATCCATATCATCATCCATCTGAACTTGATAAGCGTACTGTAAATTCATAACAGGAATTTGAATATTTCCTGATTGAAGAGGAAAAAGCGCATAACGCGCAAACAAAGTTCGATCCCATGGCTCACCCTGAATTATAATGCGCTCTGTCGTAAGCGATTTTGTCAGATAGGGTAAGGCCAAATCCTCCCGCACAAAGCCTGCAGGCACTGAAAGCTGATCAAACTGAAGGTTTAATAATTGCACACGATGGAGGACATACAGACTTGCTAAGATTTCCTCACCTTTATAGACATGCGTTTTATCGACATCGAGTCGAAAAAGCACGTGTGCTTTATTACTAGGAGTAGCTTGCGCTGTCACCTGGATCAA
The DNA here is from genome assembly GCA_903898645.1 of Oligoflexia bacterium. Taxonomy (GTDB): domain Bacteria; phylum Bdellovibrionota; class UBA1018; order UBA1018; family UBA1018; genus CAIUGE01. The sequence continues at coordinate 45,766 of CAIUGE010000111.1, forward strand.
GATTTTAGGCGCATGCACAGAGCCAAGATGAATTCCATCAATCATGAGCGTCCCCATTTTCTTGGGACGCAGCATTTTTGTGAATTCAAGCACCTTGGATGAACGTACAGACGTACCATCGTACACTTGCTGCATTGATACTGCGCTCGAAGAGCCAACAATTTGAAAATCAGGAGCTGAAAAACTTGGCTCCTCTACCTCTTCAGTTGCGTCAACAGTCAGCTTGAGCGTCAGCTCGTCTTGCAATCCTAAGGTGGTGCGATCAACTTCAGCCTTGAGACTGACATCTGCCCAGGCACCTGCCAGCAATATGCATACTATGAACATCTACCAATCCTTTTCTGGCTGCACAGCACCAGGCTTTGCTTGCGCCTGACGTAACTCCTTTTCACGATCCGCTATTCTTTGGAGTGCATTTTCCGTATCTTCTTTTGAGGGCCCATCTTTTTTTTCTTGAGGCTTTACTTCTTGCTGTTGCTGCTTTTGCTGCTGTTGCTGCTTTTGCTTCTGCTGCTCATTTTGCTTTTTTTGCTTCTCTTTTTTTTTCTCTTCCTCGCTATGCAAAAGTTCTAAATTTTTTCGCGATGCATACTCAGAATGCGCATCTTTTGCTTGCTGCGCACCAGCTATGGCATCAATATATGCCTTTTCTGCCTGCGCGGTATCTCCTGCTTGCTTGAAAGCATGAGCGCGATTATACAGTGCCCGCGCCATAAGCTCTTGATCCCCACGCTGAAAAGCGCGTTGGGCAGCTTTTTCAAAAGCATTCGCTGCCTCCTTGTACTCTTTTTTTCCCATATGAACAAAAGCCTCATTAAAATCAGGCTCAGCATGGGTTGGATCATGAACCTGAGCATCACCAAAATGCTCATGCGCCTTATCAAGTGCACCTTTTTGCAAAGAACGCAAGCCTCGTGTATTTTCAATCACAGCCTGAACCGATGTTGACGGAGTTTCAGCCTGCACAGTCAGGCAAAGCAGTAAGAGCGAAGCAGGCAAAGCAAGATCGACTCCAAGCAATACAATCGCAAGCGCAAGCGGTATCCAAAATCGCTCTTCTGAAACACGAAGCTTTTTTTCCTGCCGATCCGTTTGCCCATAAGCTCCAAGTGCATGCACCAGCTGATCGATTTCAGACTCTTGATCCGTGGCACGCCAAAATTTCGCATGCGTTTTTTTTGCTAAAGTCTCTAAAAAATCTTTATGAAAACGACTCATAACAAACTCGCCTTGGCGATCTCGTTTAAATGTTTTACCTTGAGGAATCAATCCTCCCTTATCCGTACCAACACCTAAGATAAAAAATGGGTACGTGGTTTCAAAGTTCCCAGCTTCATGATCTTCGCCATCTGTGATCAGCACAATAGCTGCTGCTTCCTTAGCCACTTCCAGACGTTCTAAAGCCTGATGGGCACCTTCAATACCGGAGATAATAGATGTACCTTGGTAAGGCATATTTTGCGGCGTCACAACACTGAGTGTATCTAAAAAATACTGCGTATCACTGGTCACTGGACATGCAAAATATGCATTCCCAGCAAATGCCACAAGCCCCATACGAGCGGATGGTAGTTTTGCTACTAAGGAACGCACCAAATGCCGCGCTTTTTCAAGACGCGATGGCACAACGTCTTCTGTCAACATGCTTTGAGAGAAATCCATTGCCAAGATAATATCTACCCCTGCAGTCTCAATCGTTTCCTCATGAGAACCAAATTGAGGCCGCGCTAAGGCACAAAAAAGGAGCGATGCAGCAAGCAGCACAAGACGGAGCCGCCAAAGAGCACGCGTCATGCCTGGCGCTAAAATCCGCCACATAGGACGCATAGCAAAATGCTCTAAACGCCGTTCTTTAAAAGAAGCTATTTTTGATGTGAGCAAGCATCCAAGCAGTGCAACAATCGACGCAAGCAGCCACCAGGGAGTCGCAAATGTCATGGCAAAACCCTTCTATGCAAAAACACCTGACCAAAAGAAAGCACAATGATACCGAAAAAAAGTGGCAAGAAAAAATGCTCCTCATACAGCACGCGTTCATGTACAGTAGCGTCATTTTTTTCAAGTGCATTAATTTCAGCAAAAACACGGCTCAACGCCTTCGCATCAGTTACTCGATAAAATTTCCCATGGCTTATTTCAGCGATCTTTTGCAAGAGCTCAGGATTGAGTGAATTTTCTATCTCCTGATATGTCGTCACAATATTACCCAATAAACCCCTCTGACGAATTGGTATACGAACTCTGCCTTCCTTGCCAATAGCTATGGTATAGACCCGGACACCAAGACTCTCCGCCATGGCACCCGCCGTTGCTGGGTCTATTTGACCCAAATTATTATCTCCATCTGTCAACAAGATCACGACCTTACTCTTTGCCTGTGATTGACGTAGATGCACAAGACCAAGAGCCAACCCATCACCAATGGCTGTACCATCGGCTAAAACTCCAGTAACGGCCTGCTTCATAGCATTAAAAAGGAGAGCATAATCAAGCGTTGGAGGCGCAAGCGTCAAAGGAGCACCACTAAAGATCACAAAACCTATGCGGTCATGCTGACGCCCCAAAATAAACTGCTCCATTGTCTTTTTCGCAGTATCGAGCCGTGAAACCCCCTCGATCAGATCCTCAATATTCATGCTTATAGAGACATCGAGCAGCATCATAATATCGATACCGCTAACTGTCCGGTTCACCTCACGGGAACCGATCTGCGGTCTTGCTAGGGCAATAAACAATAAAGCAAGCGCACAGATTTCACAGAGCAAATTGACCACATCAGGACGAATATGTGGCATAAAAGGGATGGGAATCGGAAACTTAATCGCTACAGGTGCACGGCGCTTAAGAAAAAAACGAAAAACTGGCGGGATCAGCAGCACTACAACAAGCACTTCAAACCAAAGCACCCATGGGTACATAAATCGAAATGCGCTCATTCTTCAACGCCCTTCCCGATTGCCTTCACAAGACTTTCAAGAGTAAAGCATGCAGCGCTCATCTCCTTTTCTTGATCAAATTTGGTAAATTTCACAATATCAAGTTCAGCACAAAATTTCTCAATGAGTGGCTCATGTAAAGGCGCACAGCTATGCACTAGTTTAACAAATTCTCGCGTCGTTGCCTGCGAAGCATCACATTCAAACCTTTTCCCAAAAAACTCACGGAGTGCCTCAGAGAGCTCAAAAGCTTTGAGCTTACTGCTCAGAGACGCCATCTTGATACGCTCAATTTCAGCCAAAGCATAATCGTAAAAATGCATCTTACGCTGAGCACGCTTCCATCGCCATTCTCTCCATGCCTTAAAACATGCAATGCCCACGAAAAAAAGAGCCGCCGCAAGTAGTATACCAATCAGGCCTTTCATCAATCTTTGAAACCAAAGAGGATACTGCATCGCAACAGGTGGCGCCATCTGCTCCGGCTCTTTAGGATGAGGATCCTTCGCATCGATAGCCGAAACAACATCAAACGCTAAAGGCTTTGACTGATGGTACTCCTTACCCACAGCCTTTGCTGTTACACCTTCCAATAAAATATGCCCGGGCTGCAAGGGCCAAACAGTTATCAAGTCACCCGCTCTAAGCTTATCAAGCTTCACAATATCTTGACGCTTAGGATCTGCAAAAAACTCGCAATCTGCAGGTGCATTCTCCCAAACAAGATGCAGCTCCACGGGATCTCCAACCCGAAGCGGCTGAGGCGCGTGGTGTATCTCAAATTCAAAAGCCCAGATGCATGGTATGAAAAAAAACCAACTAAGCACGAGTATATACCTTTTTCTGGAGGAATTTTATAAATGCCTTTACAGGGTCACTCCCAATATCAATGTCAACAGTACGGGCCTTCTGCCCCAGCTTGAGAAAATCCTTATCCCAATCTGTGATAAATTTTGTATGCCACTTCTGGAATGCAGAACTCCCTGTATCCACCCACGATAGCACTCCCGTTTCAGGATCTACAAATCGCATCCAGCCCAATGGTGGCACATTTCTCATCCGAGGATCCATCAGCCGCACCAGCATACAATCATGAGCACGAGAAAGTCGCCCAAGTGGCTTTTGTAGCGCCTGTGTATCCAAAAAATCACTCAGTACGCACACAATGCCTCTCTGCCCACGCATAACACGCTCAAGAGATGCCAATTTCTGTCCAGTATCTCCAACACTCTGCTCAGCACTTAAAAGTGCGCAAATAATCTGATGCACCGCCTTTTGTCCCTTCGTAGGCATGATGATCTTATTGCCCCCAGGCACCATAACAAGCCCAATCTTGTCTCCGGAATGGACTGCTGCATAAGCAAGAAGCGCTGCAAGCTGGATGATCACATCCAGAATAGTGGAGTTTCGTGTACCAAAAAGAGTTGATTTTGAAATATCTAGGACAAGAAAGATCGTCAACTCTCTCTCCTCCTCGAACTGTTTCACCATAGGATCACGCGTACGCGCACTCAATGTCCAATTGATATGCCGAACATCATCCCCATGCACATACTGCCGGTGCTCTGAAAATTGCACACCTTGGCCGCGGAAACGGCTTCTATACCTCCCACCAACCATCATGTCCTGGACAAGCTTCAGTGCCTGAAACTCAATTGCGCGCGCCTGACGCCGCAATTCTGGCGAAAGCGTCCTTCCCATGTTGTCTACCCCTTATGGAACCACGATATGACGAAGCATCTCATCAATCACACGAGACGCTGTCATGCCCTCTGCCTCACCATCAAATGAAATACAAATACGATGCCGCAGGACATCATACGCAACAGCCTTCACATCTTCTGGCGTGACATACCCTCGATGCTGCAAAAACGCATGCGCCCGAGAAGCTTTTGCAAGTGCAAGCGTCGCTCGAGGTGATGCGCCATACGCAATATACGCATTTTTCAATCCATACTGTTCAGGAAATCTTGACGCGAAAACCAGTGACAGAATATAATCCTTTACCTTGTCATCCATATAAAGCGATGCACAAAGGCCCCTCGCCTCACGAATCTCTTCGGCCGAACAAACCTTCTTTGCAACAGGCGTCTGCACTGCCGTCATGCGGTCTAGAATTGCTTTTTCTTCATGGATAGATGGGTACGTTACATCGAGCTGAAATAAAAATCGGTCGAGCTGCGCTTCCGGAAGCCTATAGGTTCCTTCCTGCTCAATGGGATTCTGTGTCGCAAGCACAATAAACGGATCCGCCATCTTATACGTCGCATCCCCAATGGTGACCTGGTGCTCACCCATTGCCTCCAGCAAGGCACTCTGAACCTTTGCTGGCGCACGATTAATCTCATCTGCAATAACAATATTAGTAAAAACAGGACCTTTTTTCGGTATAAGCTCACCCGTTTTTTGATTATAAATCATGGTACCGACCAAATCAGCAGGCATGAGATCCGGCGTGAATTGGATGCGCTGACAGTCGACATCAATCACATGAGCGAGTGTCTTAATCGTTAATGTCTTAGCCAATCCGGGCAATCCTTCAAGAAGCACATGCCCGTCACAAAGAAGCGCCATCACCAAACGCTCCAGGAGCGTCCTCTGCCCCACAATGACTTCCCCTGCTTCTCGCAAGATGCGATCTACAAATAGGCTTTTTGTTCGTATCTGTTCACTTATTTGTTGTATATCCGCCATAGCTGCCTCTATATACCAAAAAAAATCTCTTGTCGACTTTTTTATTTTTTTATTCCATACCGCAGTTAGGCATCTCAAAAAATAGGCTCAATGCGTCATTAGAACAACGAGTCATGCTCGAGCTTTCCGGATTCGGCGCTACAACAGCACAGAAGGCATCTTGAATCAAAGAGACAACGCCAACATTACCCGTCTTGACGACCTTAGTCGAAAAAACAGAACCGGCCTCACGCGACTTTGAATTGCAACCAACAATAGCTAGCCCAAAGGAACAACTGATCCAAATACTATTGGCCAACAAACACACAGCGCTCCTCATCGACCCTCAAGGAGCTTTTATATTCTGATACTTTTACCAGGATAATCACCTTACTCTATACTTCGATCGAGCATTGCAAAAAATCCTGCAAGAGGACCGCCACCATCGCCATAGGCATCGAGCAGTGTCCTTAAGAATGCATCAAACGCCTCAGGTTTTTCAGCAATATGTTGCACAAGAGCAGGTATCTCTGGATGCCGAAGAGCTGCAGCAATGACCTGCCTCACCTTCTGTGATACTGGCGATTGCACAAAATACTCCCCTAGCAATTGTACCGGTTCCATATGGTACTTTGGCGACTGCAAGATCTTCAGTATCTCAAGCAGCTGAGGCACCTCGCTAGGTTCTAGTACTGCTCGTAAAAGTTTAGCACCATGCACGAGAGGCTTTTGTTCACCTACCGATTCAGCTAAAATGCTCCCTATTACCAGGCGATCCTGAGATTCTCCGTGCTGGATAGCACCGAGAATACGCATGAGCAGAGGCTTTCCAGTTTCAAAGACTGCCCCCATGTGAGGCAAATAGCCAAGCAGATCACCAAGTGAGCCGGAAAATGCCGCAATTAACTCACTGAGCAGCTTCTTCCGCTCGGCCCAGGGCATGACAAGCTCTGTCACCTGGAGAATTTTTCCAAACACCAGAGAACCTTCATGATCTGCTACAATAAACGCTTGCTTCACAAACTCAGGAAATATATCAGGCGCCAACAGTTGCTTTGCAAGCTCCGCCAAAGGCTTTGCCTGCAGTCCATGCAGAAGTGCTGCACAGATCTGTTCTGCACTCGCGGAATCTTGAAACGTCCGTCCCAGCATCCGAAAAGACCCTAGCCGAGCAAGTTTTATAATAAAGGAAAGCTTATTGCTCTTACCTGCCTTAGCATGCCGATCTTCAGATAGCGTAGCCTGATAAAATTGAGAAAAAAGGCTCCGAAGCACTTCAAGGCCTTCATGGTAATTTGTAGGCGATTCAGGAAGCATATTGCCTGGCGCATTCGCCATAAGCGTTGGACTGACCTGCTTGAGATTATAGAGCTTACGTTTCAACTCATGCACAGCTGGGTCAAGCAACGCACCAACCAAATGCGGAACAAGCGGAATATTAAGCAGCAATCTCCCTATCTGCAAATCTTCTAAAGGTCGATGCTTCCGGTGCAAGATACGATCCACAGCCTGGACAAGAGGAATGCGTTGAGCACACCCTTCACCCTGCGGCCTCAGCTCCAAACACGACTCATCTTCCCAAGCAAGAGCAAGCTCCTCCAAGAAAGTCAGCGCCATATTTTCACCCTTTTTATAACCCGCCATCTCCTTACCCATCGTATGGTCAACATTGACCAAAATAAGCTCTAAAAGATCAAGAGTATTAACAACCTTCACCCTAGGCTTGCTCTCACCAGGATAAAAATACGTTATCACTTGGTAATCCTGTGATCGTTTTTTTACCCAATTGAAAAAATAATTCCCA
>CAIUGE010000112.1 GCA_903898645.1 Oligoflexia bacterium
CAAAAGTCATCAAGCTTCTAATCTTGAGACCTTAACGAAATTGACGAAGAGCAAGTTGAAGAAAATATCAAAGAACAAAAAAACTCTTCGAGGTATTTTTTTACGTTCCAAAATTGCAAAATTTATGAAATGATCTATAGTTCGGCGCCTGCACATACCTTGGATGTGAGTGGAAGTGTTGCAGTGAGTGGGACATTGGCATCACTTGGAAATAAAATTGCATTTTTGGCATATGGATCTGGTGGTACGAGTGCACCGTCAGGTGGCGCAGCTTATAGTATGCCGCTTACCAATACGTCTTATAATTACGGTGGTGGCTATAATACCACGCAGCATTGGTTTGCTGCTCCAATTAAAGGGATTTATTCCTTTACGGGAACTTGTGGTGGGATAAATGTTGCCGGAGCATTTGGTCTTTTTAATGTCACAACTAGTGCATGGATTGCGGTGCATAGTAGTGTAGCTACAACAGACTGGGTAAGTGTGTCTGCTACTATAGAACTTAATGCAGGTGATTGTATAATATTTAGAAATAATAACAGTTTAACGGTAACTAGTGATGCTAATACGCATTTTATGGGAGCATTAATTACGCCAACATAGAAGGGTGTGGTGGGAGCGTTACTTTCGTCGGGTAATGATTGGTGTTCGGACGAGCAAGGAAGATAAGTTTATTTAGACATTGAGTGCCATATAGCGTTTTGCGCCCTCATCGGGGGGGCCATCAAAAATGCATTCCTTGTTATCAATCACGAGGCACCGTGTACAATGCTGGGAAACCGCTTCTGGAGAATGGGTGACAAGCACGATTGTGCGTCCCTTGTTGTGCAGTTCGTGGATTTTAGCGAGGCATTTTTGAGAAAAGGCATAATCGCCAACAGCCAGAACCTCATCGATAAGTAAAATGGGTGCATCAAGATGGGTTGCGATAGCGAAGCCTAGGCGTACCAGCATCCCGCTTGAGTAGTTTTTTGTGGGCATATGGATAAATTCGCCTAGATCGGCAAAATCGCAGATGGCATCTAAGGATGCGCCAATTGCGCGCTTTCCAAATCCCATAATGGAGGCGTTGAGGTAGATGTTCTCGAGCCCTGAAAGGTCCCCGCTAAAACCAGCGCCCAGTTCAATAAGGGGGGCGATCTGACCATGGACGTGCAGTGAACCTGACGTTGGAGTGTAGATAGATGCGAGGATTTTGAGCAAGGTGCTTTTCCCTGCACCATTGCGGCCCATGATGCCGACAAATTCTCCTTCACGAATTTCAAAGTTGATATTTTTCAGTGCCTCATGCATTTTGTAGGCACCTGTATCCCATTTGCCGTGGATAACGTCTGTCAGCATTTGTTTGAGGCTTGTGGGCGGGTTGATCCAGTAGCGGAAGGTCTTTGAGATATTTTTTGCCTCGATGCGTATCATAAATTCTCCACGAGGCCATTTCGGATGGTTTTGTAAAACACAATGCTGCCAATCCAGATACTCGAGGTCCAAAGCGTCATTGCCAGGAGGGCTTGCAGGCTTGGGAGTGAGCCAAAAATAAAGATTTCGTGGATGCTGTCGAAAAAATACGCAAAAGGATTCATAAAAAGTATCAAGCGGTAGCCATCTGGGATCATTCGGGCATCATAGAGTACAGGTGTTGCATAGAGTGCAATTTGCATAAGAAGTCCAATAATGTGGCGCATGTCACGAAGCATGACAAAGAGGCAGCCAAACACCAATGCTAAACTAAAGCTCATGAGGCATAAAAGAAAAAACACTGGGAAGAAAAAAAGCATTTTCCAGGACAGTGCGATACCTGACAGCGCGCATGCGCCAATCAGGACGGGGAGCGCTAAAAGCAGAGTAACAGCGTTATTGATGCACGTCACAAGAGGGAAGATGTGAAGGGGTATGGGTACTTTTGTGAGCAGTCCGATATTGCCCACAATGGACTCTGTGCCTTCGAGGATTGTTTGTGTGACGCAGCTCCATACCAAAGTGCCTGCTAGGATAAACGCTAAGTGATGGGGGATGGTGATTTTTAGCACAATCTTAAATGCAAAAAAGTAGATACAGGTCATAAGAAGGGGTGTCAGGATGCTCCAAAAAAACCCAAAAAATGATCGCCTATACTTGGTCTTGAGATTCTTGCTGACCAGATTGAAGACAAGGAATTTTTTTTGCGTACAGAAGATGTCGATCCCAAAAGGTTTGTATAAAAATTGCAAAGCAGCTCCTTAGAAAATATATATGATTGTGACGCAGTGCGCGTCAAGATATAGTGTAGGCTAAGTACATCCGCCTGAGAATTCGGGATGCTGTGTGGATCGGACTGTTGCCCAGCCCTCCTTGCCGATAAGTGCGGCGATCACAAGCGCAGCAGCGGAGTCTATCCACCATAGTGAGGGAATGAGCGCAAATGTTAGACTTCCTACGAACAAAACCAATGACAGCTGAATACATACGAGTGAGCATGTGGCGTCTTTCATCATGCTGGCGCTATTGAGTTGCCTAGCGACTCCACGCTTGGCAGACCATAGCCAGAACATAAAGCTGAGACTTGCGGCAGAGATTGCGAGGCCTGGCACTGTTGTCGCTGGATGTGCACCAGTTTGGAGTTGAAAAATGGACGCAATTGCCGTGACGAGAGCAAGGAGGAGAAATAAAATACCAATACTTAAGGTTGCTTTGCGTTCTCGTGATACATCGTGTACGCGGAATCGCCAAAGCACGAGAGCGGCAGAGGCAACTTCGATCAGGCTATCGATGCCAAAGCCCGCTAGGGCTACAGACTCGTCATCTACGCCGAAGGTAATGGATACAGCGCCTTCGACAAGATTATAGCCGATGGTAAACCACGAGAGAAAGATTGCATGTCGAGTCCAATTTGAGGTCATCCGAGATTCCTTGTGAGTGTGGATCTGTATTGTATACCATGGGTTTGGCTAAGGGTTCTTTATTTTCCAGCGCACAAGTTTCTCGATCTCAATTGCAACAATAACAATTGGGGCAATAAGCAGGTACTTGCTCCATTCAGTGAACGTGAGGGGGGATGCCCCTAGTGCTGTGGCAAGTGGTGGGACATGCATTGCAACGATATGAATCGCTAAAGCGCCCACGGTTGCGCATAAGAGAAAGCGATTTCTGAATGGATTGAGTACGAACGTGGATGTAAATTCTGATCTGGCATTTCCAATGATCACATTCTCGAAAAGCACCATCAGCAACAGCAAGTGATTTCTTGCTGTTGCCTCAGTAACGCCATGATGTATCAGGTCGGCATAAACGAGAAACGCAGTGATACCCATCACTATTGCAGAAATCCAGACTCGTTCAAGCATGATTGGGTTGAATATCGATTCTGTCGTGGGGCGTGGGGGTTGATGAAGTTCAGTCCCTTCTGCTGGCTCGAAGGCAAGTGCAATAACCTGAATTCCGTCTGTGACTAAGTTAAGCCATAGAAGTTGTACTGCGGTTAATGGCATTGGGAATCCTGCAAAGATGCTCAGAGCAAAAAGTATAATTTCTGCAATGCTGGTTGAGATAAGCGCGTAGATCACGCGTCTTATATTTGCATAGGCAATGCGACCTTCTTCGATACCAGCGACAAGAGATGAGAAGTGATCATCCATAATGATGAGATCGGCAGTTTCTCGTGCGACGTCGGTCCCGCATCCACCCATAGCAACGCCGACATGGGCGGCTTTGAGCGCAGGGGCATCATTAGCTCCGTCACCAGTAACAGCGACAAACTGATGCTGGCGTATGAGTGATTGGACGATGGCTAGTTTTTGCTGCGGATCGACTCGTGCAAATACTTTTCCTTGTATTACCATATCGTCAATTTCTTGTATATTCCTAGCTTGTTTGAGCATTTTTCCGGTTACAACTTCAGTCATCGTTGTTGCAAGGTTAAGTTCTTTGGCAATTGCGAGTGCCGTGATTGGGTGGTCTCCTGTTATCATTCCAACTCGAACCCCAGCGCGTTGGCTAGCCTGTATTGCGCCTTTTGCCTCGGGACGGAGTGGATCAATCATCGCGATCAGCCCAAGGAAACTCAGGTCCTTGAGATCAAAATGAGTTAATGGTTCTGTGATTTTATGCTTGGGTGATCCTGAAGCGACTGCGAGGACGCGATAGCCCAACTGAGAAAGTGTGGCAGCGTGGTGCTCAAGAGTGTCTGTAGCTATAAGGATTTCACCAGTAGGGGTTACCATTTTGCTACACATTGGCAATAGTGACTCAACTGCTCCTTTGACTGATATAATCTGGTTCATGTCGTTGTGATGCAGGGTTGCAGAAAATCGGTGCTCCGGTTCAAATGGAATCTCAGAGAGCGGATGGAAGGAGTGACGAAGTTGTGTCGCTATGATTCCTGCCTTATGAGCCATGATAAGTAAGGCGATGTCAACGGAATCGCCGTGCGTGATCCACTTTCCATCAAGGAGCGTGAGTGTCCCTTCGTTGCATAGAACGACGGCTTCTGAGATTCGCTGGATCATCTCTCTCGTGTCCGTTAAGGCTGCACCTGATAGTTGGAACCCGCATTCCCCCGATCTTTTATGCAATTTGGTAGATTTTCATCGCTGTTGGGCCAAAGAGTCGAATTATCTTCCTCCTGAGGTCGCTTAGTCCCGTCATAGCGCAATGAACCATTGCATGAATGTGTAGAACTACTTC
>CAIUGE010000113.1 GCA_903898645.1 Oligoflexia bacterium
AAAGACAAGGTCTTATCTGTTCGTTCATTGGCAGCAAGGTAGATGTTGAGGAGGGTTGTTTGATGGGAGCAGTGTGAGTCGAGAGGTTCAAGCACTGTTCTGAGAGAGGCCAGGGGTGAAATTCTTCTGGCCCACTCACCTTGTCTCTCACAAATGCCATTTCAAGCACTGTCAGTAGTCCCTGGGTGACGAGCTCTTCGAATATTTATTTTTCTACTGGGGCAGTTGGGATCGGGAGTTCAGCGCCTGCATATGCGCTGGATGTGAATGGGAGTGTTAATGTAGGTGGTCGCATCACATCAGTTGCGCAATCTGGCTTGACTACGGCATTAGCGAATGTTTCTAATTTCACAATTAACTTTGACATTTCAACGTATACAATGGTTGAGATTATTTTTAATCTCACGCCAAATGACACATCGAACACGTCTCAGACAATGTATTTGCAGGCAAATTCCTCTACGAACTTATATGAGTTTACTTCATACACGTGGAAATTAAATACATCTACACCGGTACTTAATAATGCAAATATTATGGTCCCTAATTATGTGTCTTATAACCAATTTTCGATAAATGGTGTAGTCCGCATATTTAAAGCACCTAGTGGTGGGCGGACGTCAGTTGATGCGCGGGTAGTTTTTACCACATATTCGGTTGGTTGTTCGCGTGTTGATGTTATGGCTTCTCATACCAGCGCCTTGTCATCCTTGTACTTTTCGAGTACAACTAATATGAATGGTTCATATATAGTAAAAAATTATTTATAAAAAGGGAAACAGCTTCGGTCTGCCGGTAGCGCTTCATCAGCTGGGATGCATACAAGGGAAGCACAAAAGTGATTTTAGAAAGGCCATTCCGTGGAAGGACGTCAGGGTAGTTAAATGATTAAATCAGCCGAAGAGTTCTATAGATTGCGAAATAGCGAAGATCCAGAAGAATACAAGAGGGCGTCCAATGAGGAAGCTCCTACTGAGATTTGGTATGAAGTCTTAGAAAGACTCCCGGATATGAAATCGTGGGTAATTCATAATAAGACTGTGCCGGAAGAAATATTGCGATTACTTTCTGCTGATTCGGATTCCTCCGTTCGTTCGAGAGTTGCAGATAAAAGAAAATGCCCTGTGGATATTCTAGCAAAGCTTGCCAAGGATTCTGATGAATCTGTCAGATTGCGGGTTGCATGCAATCCAAAAGTTACTAGAGAGATTTTAGAAACCCTCATAACCGACAGTTGGGATGAAGTTGTGATGGTTGCTAAGAATCGACTAGCTAAACTTTAAATATCATAAGGAGAAGCCAGCTCGACATGTTCGCACGTAAAATAGTTCGTTTCTATGCTTAAGGGTGAATTGCTGACAAGCCCTTCAAGAAGTGTAAAAAGTTTTCCGACGGGCACCATTATTCACTAATAATTCAACAAATACAGTAAGATCGTCAATTGTTTTTTTGCTCAAAAAATCGTCAGGTATTTTCATTGCAGACCTCAATCCGTAATGATATACACCCTCACCTATAAGTCCTTTTTTTTGTAAACTAAATAAAAGGGTAGCGAAGTACAAACATTCAATAGCACTAGAAGAACTCATAGCAGAGCAATCACGAATGTACGATTCTATCCCGTTTGGATTATATTGAATCAGTTTATCCAGCTCTTTTTTTAGCTCATGCCGCTCTGGCTCCGTCATTGCAGAAAGCATCCTTTCGAGGATCTCGCCAGGACCACCCGATGGCCCAGCAAATGCAATGACCCACATCATGATGAATATCATACCGACCCCCTGTCAGTAACTATACCCAATACCCGCACGGACACCCTGTAGCTGAAATCCAGAGATTCCTCCCAGAGCACCAGAAACGGACCAGATACTGACGCGAATACGGTAGGCAGAGGAAGAGCCCTTCGCAAGATCAACTCCTCCAACAATTTCATACCCATACGCTAGACCTTGACTGTAAGCAGCGTTACCTGCAAGCGGCGTCCCCAATTGCATCTGGTCAAATCCCAGGACCCCAAAGCCACCGAGAAAAGGACGGATCTTGCCGTCAGCAAAAGGATAGAGATTTAAACCTGCCACAAAATTGCCACCCATAAGCGTAAAAGTCGACACCCCAGAAGTGACGTAAGCTGTGCCTGATCCATACTCAATTTCAAGACCAGCACTTCGCCGCAACATACCATGTGTTTGTTCGGCACGCATACTCAGCAAATAGGATTTGGCTCCATTAAGACTTGCCGTCTCAGAACCAGTATGCAAACATGCGCCTACTTCCACTGCAGGTGCATAATCAGCTGCAAAAACAAGACGCACGAATGATAAGAAAAAAACCATACAAATGATTCGGATGAAGTGTGTAAAAAATGAATCACCTCGACAAAAATAGCGTCAAAAAAATGATCTATGATTCATACATACGAAAAGTATCTTTAAGCCCTATCTCGTCAAGAGTACGACGAATCCACCTCATCGCTGCCTCGTGCATAGAGGACTTATCATTATGAGGCAAGTCAATCTTCAGGCAGCAAAAAAAACCATCCACCCGAACGACTAACCGGACCACCATCGCCACCGAGCACCTTCACAAAAGCCTTAAATTCACTTGCCTTCAGCGCATTTATACACTCTCCACGAGCTCATCTAGAAAAATGGATTTTCCCCCAATTTTTCCATAATGATCCTACCGCTTGAGATAAAATGACTCCTTGCGGACTGCTCGAAGAAACCAAGGCATCTAACAACTGCAACTCTGAGGCCTCCAGTATTGAGGCGCATTCCCTTGTTTTCTTTCCTTTATCAATACGAGTCGACTTCACTTCTTGTGATACTGGGTCCGGATCAACAATTGGTTCTACACACAATGGAGGCACTTCCAGCTAACTGTATAGCTCCAATACCTTCTGATAGCAGTGCACTGGAAGACGCATGAGATTGATGCCAAGAACCATCAACAATATTTTTAAATCGACTCACTATTGTGCGCGCCCAATTTTTTGAAAAAAGTATAACCTTTATTTTCGCATCAGTGTTTTGTCTCACTGGACTCATGTCAATTACCAAGCGATTAAATCAACTACCTAACTCCTCGCCCCGATAATCGAGAGCCTCGTCCACACTTTGCAGCTCATCTTGATGAATTTCATTGTAATAGTACCTAAGATAAAACAAAACCCTCTTTCACAATTTCTTCGAATGCCCATACAGATCCGATATTGATTCAGCCATACGAGGGTTGTTAACAAAATGTTTC
Organism: Oligoflexia bacterium; assembly: GCA_903898645.1. GTDB lineage: Bacteria > Bdellovibrionota > UBA1018 > UBA1018 > UBA1018 > CAIUGE01. The sequence continues at coordinate 3,250 of CAIUGE010000113.1, forward strand.
AAAAATTGTTTCAAGACCAGCTGACGCCCCTATGTCTTTAAAAAGCATAAAATGCATAGGGGGCCGACTTAAAAGTGCTGCATAGCCTTATATTGAGCTCTAAGCAAAAATAGAATACAAAAACATCTCCATAAAAAGCTTCATGTTCCTGTAAAATATGCTGGGCTTCACGAGCAGCATACCCGAGCATTGCAGGAATGATAACATTCTCACACTACTACATTTCTTGTAGATACTACTTGACTCCAGCGTTATATTTATACCAAGATGAGCTACAAATTGTCCAACGCGCCATTGCTGTGTAAATATCTGCCACTTCACCAAGAAGCTGCAAGCTTGTCGCACGATCTGCAAAAACACCTAAAGAAATAACCATCAATAGCAGCATACATGACCCCTACCAAGAGGTCGCACATCTTCATTAAAGCATGATATCGTTATGGACAAATCAAGAAGACAAAAAGGCACTACGCCCTGCGTAGCGCGCATCAACACCCAGCAATTCTTCAATACGCAAAAGCTGGTTGTATTTTGCAATACGTTCACCACGACATGGCGCGCCAGTTTTAATCTGCAGTACCCCAAGGCCAACAGCAAGGTCTGCAATCATATCATCTGTCGTCTCACCTGACCGGTGACTCATAATGCTCGCAAAACCCAAAGACCGAGCTGCTGTAATAGCGGCCATCGTCTCAGTCAAGGTCCCTACCTGATTGCATTTAATCAATACCGCGTTTGCAGCATCCTTACCCTGCAGGATCAAAGCACTTTTAGTAACAAAGAGATCATCGCCTACAAGCTGAATATGCCCTAGTTGTGACTTCAGAAGCTTCCAGCCATCCCAATCATCTTCAGCCAATCCATCTTCTATGGACGCCACCCGATAATCACGCACCCAAGACGCCAAAAGTGAAATAACCTCAGCTGAAGACTTTTTACCTTCAACATGGTAATAGCCGTCCTGAAACCATTCAGTTGCAGCACAATCAAGCGCCAGAAAAACATCCTTTTGCAGCCCAACATCCTCAACTGACTGCAATATAAGCTCAAAAACCTCAGCATGAGAACTAATACGAGGCGCAAATCCACCCTCATCTCCAACCGCTGTACTCATACCGCTTCTCTGCAATCGTCCTTTGAGAGCACGCATAATAGCGACGCCCATCTCAAGAGCCTCGGAAAACGACCGAGCACCAACAGGCGCTACCATGTACTCCTGAATGTCAGAACCGCTATTTGCATGCTTTCCACCGTTAAAAATATTCAGAAGTGGCACTGGCAATATCACGCCGCTACCAAATGACCGGAACAAAGCACTCTCTTTACTCACGAGCCGAGCATGCGCCATAGAAAGTGCGAGAATCGTATTGGCACCAAGTCGTGACTTATCCGGCGTCCCGTCAATCTCAAGTAGACGCTGGTCAAATACCTGCTGATCTCCAGGCACCAGTTTGCCATCTAATGTCTCATTGATCCATGCAGCCAACCGCCTGACACCACGCCCTGCATACCAAGATACCTCACCATCACGTTTTTCATAGGCCTCATGCGATCCGCACGATGCTCCAGACGGCACAGCCGCACGAGCCAATCTATCTCCCTCAATAAGATCAACTTCCAGGGTAGGCTGACCACGAGAATCTAAAATCTCCCGCGCATGAATCCTCATGTGCCACCAAGATAAGGAAGTAATGCCTGAGGAAAACGAATCGACCCATCTGCCTGCTGATGATTCTCTAAAAGAGGTACGAAAATACGAGGTGATGCAAGCGCAGTATTATTCAAAGTATGACAAAATTGAACCCGACCATTCTCATCACGGTACCTAAGAGAAGTCCGTCTCGCCTGCCAATCTGTCAACATAGAGCAACTATGCGTCTCTCTATACCGATTCTCACTTGGTACCCAGCACTCAATATCATGCATAAGCGCCTTACCTGGCCCCATGTCGCCTGTACAGCAGGCTAAAATTCTATAGGGTAATTCTAAAAGTTGACATATTCGCTCCCCAATCCCTAAAAGACGATCATACCAATGTCGAGATTGATCAGGCGCACAAAGGATATACTGCTCTACCTTCATGAATTGATGAACACGCATCAAACCACCAACATCACGCCCAGCGCTTCCTGCCTCTCGCCTAAAACAAGGCGATACAGCTGCATATCTTTTAGGAAGTGAAGTCAAAATCTCACCCCCATGGAGGGCATTCAGCGGCACTTCAGCCGTACCTGATAAATAAAGCTCGTCTACTGGCAAATAGTAGACCTGATCGCGCCCTGCTGGAAAATGCCCAGTCCCAAAAAGCGCCTCCTCCCGCACAAAAGAGGGCACCGACAAAAGCTCAAACCCTTCTTGATCCAAAATATCTAAAGCAAATCGTAAAAGTGCCATCTCAAGCAAAACACCTTTACCACGCAGCATATAGCTACGACTCCCACATACTTTTGCACTCCGCTCAAATTCTGCCCAACCATGTTGAGCAAGCAGTGCCACATGATCTTTTATAGGAAAATTAAACTGTGGAATCACACCTTCCTTTCGCACTTCTACATTGTCAGCATCAGAAGCCCCTCTTGGCACCTCAGGCAACGCTGTGTTAGGCACGAACCATTGAAGCACCTCAAATTGCTTTTCAAGATGACGCAAAGAGTCATCTCCTTCTGCTATCGCCTGATTGAGCGCTTTACCCTTCTCAATAAGACTCGCACGCACCTCAGGTAAAGCCTTAGGGACCGCCTGGGCATTCTTGTTTTTCTCTTCCTGCAAAGCCTGAAGTTTTTTACGAGCTTCAAGCACAGCACTGTCAAGCTGCAAGAAAGCCGGGACATCAAAATTTATGCCTTTATCCCGACAGGATTGAACTAAGATCTCTGGATTTTCACGAATTTTTATTAAATCTACCACTCTGGCACTCTAATCGCCCCAGACGCTCTTGGCAAGACACTTAGAGCATCTCAAGAAGGACATTGTGACAAGACGCAACGCAGCAATAGCTGTTTCATTCCCGGACCTAAGATTCTCCATTTCGGACCCTATTTCGCAAGAAGCATCCGAAAACGAAATCATGACATAGGCACTTCATAAAGCGGCATATTGAGCTTGACTCGATGTGTCTATTCATTTAAGTTGGCGCCTATACGCATTCAATAATGCTATAGATTTTTTTAGAAAGACCACAAAAAATAACCATGAAAAAAATACAATGTATATTTTTACTTCCATGTATCGTTACAATGTTCGAACGCTTGACTCTTGCTGATCAGTTTCAGCTGCATGACATTATTGCAACTCATCGCCGCATAGCTGCCGCTTGGCACAAGAATGCGTCAGACAGGCTCACAGGCACATGCGCTTTAGCTGCCACAAGCACTGCATATGCCTACGAATACGCTCAAGTGACACACAACGCGACAAATCTTGATATTGCCGATAAATTTTCTATTATTTCAGATACTGCACGAAGGGCTATTGAAACATCCATGGACAAAACCATAAACGCCGAACTCCTTTATCTTCTTCCTGATTATGCAAGCGATCTTAATAATTATGTTATTAATAATTCATTATTTTACAATGACCGTCAATACTCCCTTGGACCCACCGTATTCAATTATGCTTATGAATACTCTAGCATCGAAAAAATTGAACACTCCTATAAGGACATTTTAGTCTCTATGCAGCGCGCTCATCTTGACGCTTCAAACATTCCAGCGCTTCCACTGACTCTCTTTCTTAGGGACTTTGGAACCTCTGGACGAGCTCAGAATCATTTTACAGAAGAACGATCAATTGATTCAATAGACCCTACTCATCAACTTCACCAACGTGAACTTGAATTTATTCGTATAGAGGCGCAAAAAAAAGCAAGGCGAGCTACTGATAGAGCACATTATGAAAACAGAATCAAATACGCCAAAAAACTAGCTCATATTTATAATAACGGTACATTTGAGATGTGGACATATGATCTTCAACAGCACATCGAAGGGCTCGAGGAAGACATTGAAGAAGCCCAAAAACAATTTCAAGTGACCGATGACGAAATAACAATTATTGAAGCTACTCCAGATCAAAGACGCAACTCTACCCTAGAAGCAGAAAAACATTCCATCGCACTCCTGGCAAGAATCAAGACAGAAAAAATAACACCTACAGTAATCAAAAATAAGCAATATAATCAGCCAGTGACAAAAATATATGAAGCTGACATGCAAGCAGGACAAAAGGCTATACGAAAACAGGAGATCAGCAAACGCGCCGCTCTAGAAAAAAATAGACATATGATCGAACGGCTGGCTGCGATGGCAGCAAAAAGACGCGATGATGTGACAGCAAAAAAGCAAGCCGCCATAATATTAGCAGCAGCTCGGATCCGTGCTGAGTCCATCAGTCATCCTGAATCAAAAACTTCACCCAGCTCTGCCGATGACGAACTGATAAAAAAAGATTCCGCTCATCCCACGCAAATAATCGTCAGCCTTATTCAAGCTCTCCACAAGTCCCCACCCGACTCCGAGGCACACGCCAAGCTCGATAAAGAAATACAGGACACAGTCGCAGGATGGGCACATCTACCAGTTTTACATACAGGAACATGCATTATTGAAGCAGATGAAAAACCACTTCGTCTCCTCAATGTACTCGATTGCTGCGGACAAACAATTGACCCTCACCACATGCTACAATGGTTTCTCACCAATCACACATGCCCAGGCTGCAGGAAGAAACAGCCAAGCTTCCATCCTTTTCCGCAACAACAAGACCGAGACCTCCAGCATGTATCCTGACACGAGATTTTGATTGCGCTCACGTGCAGGAGAGAAACCCTGTCGCTACTAAAAAATCTTTTTATGATGTTACATCGGATAGCACATATCGCTAGACTTATGGCACATACTAAACTAAAGTGACACCGTCTTACATAAGATTATATAGACATAACTCGAAAAAACTCAAGGAACGAAAGCGATGCAAAGCGCCTTTTTAGCAACATTCATATACATAACACTCAGCAGTCACGCCCTCGCTCAATTTAACTTTGACGAAAATATCGCAATGCATCGCCGCATAGCAAGGACTTGGCGTGACAACGCCAACAAGATTGAGAGGAAAAGCGTCACTAAAAAAGTAATAGCAAGCTGCGTCAAGTCCACTGCAAACGCTGCATATGCCTACGAATGCGCCAAAATTACAAAAAATAAAGTAGATATTTATATCGCTGATCAACTTGCCATTGCTGCACATGTTGTACGAAAAGTGATTCTAGTCGCTAGAATAGCTGAAGACTTTTACTACTCCAGTCTACTGGTATCGTATGCAGATGCATTAGCTGATTACACTATTCCAAGAAGTACTATGGTTCGCACGAGAGGCCACCATTTCTATGATATAATCACCATACATGAATACCGCCGCCTACTACAATACGCCATCGAGAGTCACATTAACATCTCGAACGTCCCCTCTCCACTATCTACGCTACTACTTGGACAAGCAGGACAAATACGCTATTACTCCAAGGAAGAACAATCCATTAATCCAACAAACCCTACTGTTCGATTACGCGAATTTAACCTTGCAATCGCCAACATGCAACTCCAACGACAAAACACACCAGACCCTACTTCGCATCAGTTTCCTATTATAGGCTCCGAAATAGCAGACATAGAAGAGTCCCGAAGACAACCCCAGACTCTACGAACTCTCCATGATATGGCTGCCGAAGAAACCACTTTTTCTCAAGAACAGACAATACTAAGAGAAATAAGAATACAAACGAATGCACTCCTTCTAACTCTAAATACAGAAGAGCCAGAAGACCTAGCCGCCAGAGAAGAAGGATTACATACAGCCTCGATATTAGATACACAACGCAACTACGAAAATTACTGGGTACACAGTATCGATCTGGCAGAAGCCGAAAGAAGACGTGAAACTGACAGAGCAGCCAGAATACTAGCAGCTGCTCAAATACGCAACCAAACTTTCAATCACCCTGGCCCAAGAACTTTACCAACCTCTTTCGATGACGAACTGATAAAAAAAGAGGCTGAGCATCCCACACAAATAATCGTCAAACACATTCAAGACCTCCACAAGCTTCCACATAATTCTGAGGCACGCACCAAGCTCGATCAAGAAATACAGGACACAGTCGTAGCGTGGGCACATCTACCAGATTCACGTACAGGAACATGCATTATTGGAACAGAAGAAAAACCTCTCCGCCTCCTCAATGTGCTCGATTGCTGCGGAAAAACAATTGAACCCCACCACATGCTAACATGGTTTCTCATCAACCATACCTGCCCAAATTGCCGAAAAAAACAGCCGAGCTTTTACCCTTTCCCACAATCACAAGCTCAGTAAGACAAGCAGCACACAACCCTCCCTCTACAGTTTTTTTAACAGTCGCAAACATATCGTGCATCTTATTTCGTATATACACAAAATGCTTGACACAAGGCAGCAGTTACACTACTAGTCCCTGACACACATACATCTGAAAAAATTCATACCACGGCAGACGAAGAACAGATCATACGCCCTACTGCTCAAACATTTCACACAGAACAATGGTTCCATCGAGACACAGGAAGAAAACACCAGTGCTCAAGAATTGCGGCATGCATCATGCTGGATAAGTAGTAAGGTATTTTAGAAATAGCTATAAAAGAAAGAACGAAATACTCATGAAAGCGATCTGAAAAATACTGCCGCTCATCTTGATACTGTTTGAGCGCATTACCGTAGCTAATCCGTTTAATCTTACTGATATTATCGCCACTCATCGTAGCATGGCACTCGCCTGGAGCAAGCATTTTTCACTTCACCCGAAAACAATGAAATTCGCTCTAGCCGCCACAAGCACTGCAGACGCCTACGAACATGCTCAAGCTACACGCAACGCAACAGATCTTGATATCGCTGACAAATTTTTCATTATTGCAGATACTGCACGAAAAGCTCTTGCAACCTCCATGCAGGAAGACCCAAAGCGCCCCTTTTCTCCCAGACGTGCTTATATTCAAAATTATGCAGATAAATTGAACGATTTCGTTATTGACAAAGAGCCATTCAACAACATGAAACTTTCTGGTTCTTTCGAATACATTGAAATGTCCTACCAACAACTTTTAAGATCTGCACAAACAGAAAACTTTGATATCTCTCAAGTTCCCGCACTTCCTTTGGATCTATTTCTTAGACCTCTTTTGACCCCTAGAAAATCTAAAAATTATTTCATAGACGCACAATCCACTGACCCAGCAGGCACGCCAGAATTAACTCAACGCGAAGCTGAGTTCGCTAAAATACAAGCACAACGAAGCCTATGGGAACGCCACGACCGCGCCAGGACCCTCACTACAGACAACCTCATCAGGAACCTACGTCATTTTCTACAAACCGGTGGTTTTGAAAAATGGAAAAAAAATATCCACCAGCGCAGCGAAAGACTCGAGAGCGATATTGAAAAAGCCAAAGATCACTTTCAAGAAACCGATAAAGAAATAACAATTATTGAAGCCACTCCGGCTCAAAGACAAGCAGCTACGCTGGAAGCAGCGAGACAGTCCAACACACTATTAACGACCTTTACGAGCATAGAACCAAGTTGGTTACCACAAAGCGCAACAAAGCAAAGTAAGCCACCCTCCTTACAAACAAATAAACAAGATATGCAAAACGGCCAGAGAGCCGCACGAAATCAAGAAACAAACCGACGTGCCAACATGGAAAAAAACAGAGATATGGTCCATATGATGGCGCAGGTAATCGAACAACGAGGCACCCGTAAAATACTAAAAGCAGCTTCCATTCGCGCTCAATCCGTCGAGCAGCTTAAGTCTAGCGCCCTACCACCATTATCCAGCAATACTACAGAAAAAAACCCTATAGAAGATATCATCGTATCCATTAAAAACTTAAATAAAGTCCCATGCAACTCTCAACAGGCAAGCCCATTAACTGCAGAAATAATCGCAAAAGTACAAAAGTGGAGATCTCTACCAGATTCGATCAAAGGAACATGCATTATTAACCAAGAAGAATACCCACTCAGCCACCTCAACGTACTCGCTTGCTGCGGACAAACAATTCATCCTCAACCCATGCTTGACTGGTTCACAAGAAAGCATAGCTGCCCAGGCTGCAGAAAAGACAACCCGAGCTTTCATCCTTTTCCACTATTGTAAACCGAATAATGCCTTTTCCTTAAAGAGCATACCCGCTACCTTGCGCAAAGCAGAACCCGCTGCCAAAGACCCATCAAGACATGCCTGAAGCGGTACACGCTTCATAGCCTCCGGTATTGCACCCTGGTAGCGATAGACTTTCGTTATGCGTATAATACGATGCCGGGTTACGGTGTGCTTGGTAGTACAAGTGTAAAGTAATCGCTCACGCTGCACGTCAATATCTTGTGGTAAATCCCAAAGACCCCGCCTCCATTGTGATGCCTTCTCCACAACAACATTACCATCATCATCTACCAAACAGTACACGATTTCAGCTACGTCCTTCCAAATCTTTTTCTTAGCAGGCGCAGGATAGATGAGCTGAGTCTGATTTTGCATAGCCGCACAAAAAGCTTGTACAGGACATCGCTCGCATTGTGGATTTGAAGTACAAATCAAAGCCCCAAGCTCCATTAATGCTTGGTTCCAGATGCGAGGCTCAATACCTTTACCCCAGACTTCAAGAATCCAAATACCAGCCTGATCCCATACCTCATTGAGAGAAAGATGCTTCGCCATAAGCCGAGAAACAACGCGCACAACATTGACATCAACAAGCGGCACTGGCTGATTGAGCGCCAAAGAGACAATAGCTCCCGCCGTATAAGGCCCAATACCTGGTAAGGCCCTCCAAGATGCAACATCATCTGGAAATCCGGATGCCGCTATAATCTTTGCTGCAGCATGTAGTTGACGAGCTCGGCGGTAATACCCCAGCCCTGCCCAGCGCTGCATAACATCCTCTTCATCCGCATGTGCAAGGTCTGCTACACAGGGAAAACGTTCCATAAATGCCTGAAAATAGCCGACAACTCTATCAACCTGCGTTTGCTGAAGCATGACCTCTGAAATCCAGACGCGGTAACTATCAGGCGATTGACGCCATGGCAAAACTCGAGCATGCCTCTGAAACCAGGTGGCGAGACTATCCTGCATATTGCGCATCATATCGTATGGATGTACCCTGAAAGAGGGGGCTGGGCATATGAAAATTTTGGTTATACTTATGTGCATCTGCCAAGCCAAAATTGCACCTATGCACATCTGTCTTGATCCAGGTCATGGTGGCGAAGATAAAGGCGCAACAGCACGCAAACATCAAGAAAAAACAGTCACCTTAGCTATTGCTCGCTACCTTGACCAAGAACTCAAATTGCGGGGCTACCAAACCAGTATGACCAGGAGCACCGACACCCACAAGGAGCTTTGGGAACGGACGGCTTTCGCAAATGCCATAAAAGCGGACCTCTTTATCTCCATTCATGCTAATATTGCTGCACAGAGTCACGCCGCAGGCATTGAAACCTATGTTTTGCGTCACAATAGTTTGGAAATAAATCAAAAACTTGGAGCTAAGCCTCTCGTGGTTGCCAAAGAACCTGAAGACATTCACCACATCCTTCAAGATGTCAGGCTTGATGGTACAGCACACGCAAGCCACCTATGTGCATGCGCACTCCAGCACCACCTCAGTCACAGTGCACAGAAAAACCGTGGTGTCAAAACTGGCCTCTTCCATGTCCTTTTAGACACCCATATGCCAAGCGTGCTTGTTGAAACTGGGTTTTTGTCCAATACCCAGGATGCCCACTACCTCCTGGCAGCAAAAAGCCAAAAAGAAATTGCCATTGCTATGGCCAATGCCATTGATGACTATAGTCAAGGCATCCCGCATACCTGCTCTTTACAAGAGTAATTTTTGGCACCCTCCTTGCAACCCTATCTGTGTCGCCTTTGATGACGACAGTGGGGGAACTTATGAAAACTTTAGGACTACTTGCAGTTTTTGCCTTACAAGGCTGTGGATCATCCAATGCAGCGGCTGTCGCAGCAGCATCATTAATACCACCGACGAGCACAAACATAACCAACGCTTGCATCCCTGTTGGCACAGGAAGTATTGGATTTTCAGGATTAGGCTACAAAACAACTGTCAATATTTTTGCAGGCCAGCTCCCTTCCATAGACGCTCTCTCAAGAGGCGGCGGCCTGTACGGAAACCTACAGTCAACAATGGGGGGCGTCTCAGGACCATATATAGCACCGAACAACCGGCTCACTAGCACTCCTGATGGTGGTATTAAGATGAGCATTACGCCCATGGTAGCCTCTATGGGCAATATAGCTTCCATTCTTGGATCTCAGGTCACCGTCGCAGGTACAATATACCCAAGCGCCCTCACCATCGAACGTGTGCTAGCTCCATCAAGAGCAACAACAGGCATCTATGGCAGCATGACAAATCTCGCAACATTACCAATGTCAGTATGCGTCTACGTTCAAGCAATATCGCTCGCTTACTATGGCAATGATCTCTATGGCGGCCGTGTCTACTTGAAGACCAATAATAACGTTGGTGTCTACATGTCATTTTAATTTGATCCATCTGATCTCCTCTACGGGCAGCAACACTGTGCGCAACGGCAAGCCCCCAATGCCGTGCATGGACCAAAGAAGAGGGAAACGATAAGATCGCCCCCCTCTTCTTTTTCTATCCAAATCTCCCGATAGAAGACACATGATTACCCTTTTAATTATGCTCACTGCAGCATTTTCGATGGACTGTGACCCGGCGCGTGAATATATTACAAGTCTCGAGTACTTGATACATCAAAAATACCTCGAGCTGCCAGAGGAAGAAGCTCGGATTCTTGCAAGGAAAAGTATCACCGCATGTTCAGAAGGCGTCGCCGGAAGATTCATCCATACCAGCCAAATGCTTATGACAGCAGGCCTGAGTTCCAAAAATGCCCTTGAGCAAGCAATCACAGTTGCAGCTCAAGGAGCAGACGCAGCTCTGCTCTATAGCGAACTTTTTATCAACGCATTTCGTGAAGACCACCTCAACCTCGACTTAGAAACATCCCTCAATCTTGCAAAAACTCTCCTTGCAGAGTTTCCAAAAACCACTCTCGAAAAAAGCTCCTATGTCAGAGATGATATTCGAGATATGACGCGCTTTTGCATGCAAGAGATCACCCTACCAAAAGCTGACTGCCTCCAATTAGCGGCTGATATTGCGGCAAAATCCTGGATCAAACCTCACAGGTATGCCCCAGAATTCAGCATGCTCTTTCAATACTTACGAAATGATGACCCGCATCTTGCCATGCATGATGCCCTTCATCTCACGACAGAAGTCATGCTCCATGGGCCAGGTGCAGCAGAGAGTTTTACAACTGCCTATAGTTATGGGGTAAAGCATGAGCACTACCCAAGCGCCAAAGCACTTGATTTTGCGCGCGCCCTCCTTGCGTTAGAAGTTCATCGTTAGTAAAACGCCTGGCGCGACACCCTTGGAATCAAAAAAGAGCCAAGGACGTGCAACTGGCCCATAGATACGTTTCTTATATTCCTGCTGATCATGCCAAACATCGATAGCATGAGGTCTAAACACAAGAGGCGCGAGTGCTACAAGGACAGATACAGCCTGAAAGGCTGTAGGCGATATGACGGAATCATTATTATTATTCTGCTTTTGGATCATAGCAGCTGATGCCACCACATTGGAGATCACTGACATCCAACGAATCTTTTGCGCCATGGAAGCTGCACGCTCTAAAGCAGCCTCAGCAAAGCGCTCACGCATCAGCACACTGCGCACACTAGCATCCTGCGTCAAATGAGCAACCTCCTCTTGCGCTGAAGCATAGGGCTTATACCACAATCCAAGCGTCGCACTCCCAATCAGCCAAAAACTCCCAACAGCGACAGCGGGTGCAGACCGCTCAACTGTACTCCATGTTGCTAACCCCACTGCACCAGTGACAAGACCCGATAGAGCCACAGGAAGCATACTGACATCATGCTTCTCATGTTCGGCCTCTAATGCAAGACGATCTGTTGCGCGAGGCACAACAGAGAGCTCAGGATAATCATAGGTATGCTCTTCTTCACTGGCCGTTTTTCGCCCAACTGGCGTGGCATGCAACTCTCCTGCAACTAAGACTAAAAAAAGTATTTTATTCATATTCCAAGACTATCAAAATGGAATAAAAAATAGCAAGATTGCGAACGAGGAGATCTTATTATGTTTGTATTATTTTTTTGGTTCAGCGCTCTTTACGCCCAAGACACCGACTATATTGGTACGGTAACAGAACTAGAAGGAAGCGTCAAAATCTTTTCTAATCCACATGAGAAGCTACCGACAAGCCCCGGAGTCCACGTCCTCTACGAAGGCCTCTACTATGATGCATCAACCGCAAAAATTGGCGATACAGTTGATCAAAAATGCATTGTACGCACTGCGATACGCTCGAAAGCAGGTATTGTCTTTGCCAATGGCGATCAGATCAGAGTAAGTCCAGCAAGCGCTACCCGCATGACCTGGCAGAAAAATGACACCAGCATTGAGCTCGCGTATGGCGCTATCCGGGGTGTTATTGAAAAAGGTGGACCCCGCAGCCATCTTAAAGTAGCAACCCGCTCAGCCATCATGGGCGTTCGTGGTACTGATTTTTTCATTGCCAATGTCGGAGAGCATACAGAAGTATCTATTCTTCGTGGCGCAGTGGAACTCAAACCTACCCATGAAGCTGCCCCTATCCTTGTTGCAACGGGCCAAACTGGCACTATTCAGGGAACTAAACCGCCCCAAACACGCCCCACAACCCAAGAAGACCTCACCCATGTCATGAAAACATCCCATATCATCTCAACTGCACCTATCACGCAAGCAGTCGAGAAAAAAATTATAGAACTACAAAAACAAGCCCTCACATCTACCCTCCAGGATATTAAAGCAACAGACCCAGAACTTTTCAAAAAAGTCTCGAACCAATCACTGTCCCTTAATGACCTTAATGCCCAAAGCGTCGCTAAAATTTTCGAACAAGCGCCAAAAGCGGCCCCTAAGGCAAAACCACTTCATCTTGACGAAGGCGATGACCCCTATGAACAATATTTTCAAAGTTTGTAAATGATGCGGAAGTGACAAGTTCATGGTAGATAGACCAGGTGATGGACATAGTATCGCAACAAACACTACAGCTCCTCTGCCTTCAGGCAGTACCATTCATTGTCTCGTTCATCTTCCATGAATTTGGTCACGCCCTCATGGCCTACTATTTTGGTGACGACACAGCCAAAACCCAAGGAAAATTGACACTTAATCCTGCCGTCCATATTGACCCTATTGGGACCATTGCTGCACCTTTGATATGCGCCGTTATGCAGTTACCAATATTCTTCGGCTGGACACGACCCATACCCATCGTATCCAGGAAATTCAAACACCTGAAGCGGGCCCTCTTTTGGGTCGCTTGCGCAGGGCCCCTAATGAATATCTTTGTTGCATGTGTCAGTGGAGTACTATTTCATGCGCTCCGCATTTTTGTACCGTCAAGCTTTTACCTTTTTGAACCTCTCGTCGCCATGGCGCGTCTTTGCATCACACAAAATATTGCACTTGCTTTTTTTAGCCTCCTCCCACTACCTCCTCTCGATGGAGCAAAAATACTTGCGGTCATCCTGCCACCAGCGCTTGCAGAAAAGATAGAACGCCCAAGTCAGACATACTTTTTCATTCTCTTTGCCCTTCTCCTATCAGGCATTCTTTCACAACTTTCAGGACCTATTATCTGGGCTTCCCACATGGTACTTGTAGGTACAGGATATCTATTTAGATTTTTATGAATGAACGTGTCAATCTCACCATCCACACTGAGACATTCGAAGGACCGCTCGATCTCCTTTTATACCTAATATCAAGCCATGAACTTGATATCTCACGCGTCTCTCTCCAAAAAATCACCAATCAATACCTGCAGTACGTTCAGCTTATGCAGGAATTTGACTTTGATATCGCAGCCGAATTTTTGGTCCTTGCTGCCACCTTAGTCTACTGGAAAAGCAAAGCCCTTTTACCAGAAATACCCAGCGAAGAACCTCCTGAAGAAACACTTCCCGACATAGTCGGCCAACTCAAGGAACATCAAAAATTTCTCCTTGCAGGAGAAACTCTTGGCCAAAGACCCATGTTAGGCATCGATACCTTTTCACGCATCAACAAAAAGCCCCCCCTCCATAGGGTTTGGGGCGATATGGACATCACAGCCCTTGCTTGCGCCTACCAGGAAATGCTTGAGTTTTCGAGGAAAAGAACCCAAATCCTACGCAAAGAAACCGTTTCAATTGCAGATACCATCACCTTTTTCGCCCAGCATGTCGCTATCAACCTCCTGCACCCTTTTGAAAAGCTCCATGCAGACTCCCTATCAGCTATTGTAGCGACATTCCTCACCTGCCTGGAACTCTGCCGATTAAAAAAAGCCCACATCTACCAGGATGTCGCCTACGGCCCCATTATGTTTGAAATCCTAGAGTCACTCGAACACTTCGATATTTCATCAGCTGAAACATTTGCAGAGCTAGAAAAGGTAATCAATGGATAGCAACATGAAGGAGATGGCCCAAGCCATCGAAACGCAAGAACTTGTGATCGAGCTCCTCTTCCAAACACCCGAAGAGTGTGAATCTATCATCTCCGCCCTTCTTTTTATTGCAGATAAGCCAATGAATCAAAAACGTATCATGGAGATTACAGGCGGCTTCCACCATGAGACAATGATCCAGGACGCACTAACCGCTATCCAGGCGCGTTTTGCAGCGCCCCATTCAGGCATTGAACTTGCCGAAATTGCAGGCGGCTACCAATTCCGCACCAAAGTATCCACCAAGGCACTCGGCGATCGCATGGCACGCGTCCAAACACAAAGACTCTCCCGCGGAGCCCTCGAAACGCTTGCTATTATTGCCTACAAACAGCCTGTCATCAAAGACGACATTGACCAAATCCGCGGTGTCGATAGCGCCTATTTCTTTCGTTACCTCATGGAACGAAAACTGATCATTATGAGCGGACGCTCCGATCTCCCAGGCAGACCGCTTCTCTACACGACAACGCCTGAATTTCTTGAAATATTTGGACTCATGAGTCTCCAGGACCTCCCTTCCCTCGATGAGATCAGCGCCATGGTACCTGGCTCTGAAACAGAAGATCCAAAAATAGTAGCTATGCGCTCCCTCATCAACCAGATGAATATGGACCATTCAGGTGCCCTTGATTTCGATCCTGAGAAAGATGAAGAGATCCTCCAGCAAATGCGGAGCCAGGTAGCGAGCATCGCTACCTCAACACCAACCCTCGACGCCTTGGACCTAGCGAAAAAAGAAGAACTGTGCTAATCATAGCCTGCTATGGCCAAAGAGCGTTTACAGAAAATTTTATCCCATGCAGGTGTCTGCTCACGTCGACAAGCTGAAGTCCTTATTCGAGAAGGCAGTGTCCGTGTAAACGGTGAAGTAGCAGCAATTGGTGACCGCGCTCTTTTTGGCAAAGACGCCATCAAGGTCAATGGCAAGCTTCTACACCATGCACCAAACCCCCTTTACTATGGCTTTTATAAGCCAAAAGGCGTGCTCTCTGTCATGCACAAGGACAACACCCTTCCCACCCTCAGTGATTATGTCAACCTTAAGGATCGCCTCTACCCCATCGGGAGACTCGACTTCAATAGCGAAGGTATCCTCATTCTCACCAACGACGGCACATTTACCGAAAAAGTTCAAAAAAACACATCCCTTACACGTCTTTTTCATGTCAAAGTCCGTGGCAACCATGTTGAAGACAAGTATCTCGACAGCCTCGCTGCCGGCGGCATGCTGGACCGTATGATTCGCCCAGTCTCAGTCTCTGTCGTAGAAAGACTTGCTAACAAATCAGTTATCGCCTTTACACTCAAGGGCAAAGGCGCCATTGACGTCCGGGCCTATTTTGAACTCAAGGGCTTTTTAGTCGAAAAAGTAACTCGCATGACCATGGGCCCAGTCAGCATTGCAAAACGCCAACCGGGCGAGCTTTGGCCACTTAAACCGAATGATATCAGCTTGCTATCGTAAGAGCGGAACGCAATTCACCTTGTGAGACAATAGCTGTCCCATGCTTGGCAACTTCGAGTCCTGCCGCAGTGTTTGCTAAAAACGCTGCCTCTTCAAGGCTTGCTCCTGAAACAAGCGCAAGAGTCAAAACAGAAATAACTGTATCGCCCGCACCTGACACATCATAGACTTCCCGTGCAAAAGTTGGCATCAGCTTGACTACCTTACTTTTCTTCGAGAAAAGAGCCATACCGTCTTTCCCACGCGTAATGACCAAATGTTCAGCATGCGTTTTCTTCATAATAAGCTCACCAACACGCACCAACGAGGTCTCATCTGTAATAGACTGTCCAACAAGTGCCTCAGCCTCTTTGGTATTTGGTGTCAGTAAATGAGCATTCTGATAATCACTCAAAGAACCGGTCGGATGCGGGTCAATGGCGACAAATAAACCCCGCTCACGAATGCGCTCAATCAAAGCCTGAGTCCCCACTGAAAGCATTCCCTTAGCATAGTCCTGGAGAATAACTGCATCTACCTGACATGCATCCAATCGTACATGTAACTCTCTCAAAAGCTTTTTAGATAAAGGCATCGTACTCTCTTCATCGACTCGCAAAAGCTGCTGCGTATCAACAACAATACGCTCCTTGCATGCCGTCAAACGCTTTGTGTCAACCAGGAGTAAATCATGGATACACTGATGCCGCAGCATGCTCTTGAGCCGATCTGCCATCGTATCTTTGCCTACTACCCCAATAAGATATGCACCCGCACCAAGCGCCTTGAGATTATCAGCCACATTAGCAGCGAGTCCCAGCTTCTCCATCATCCTAAGAACGCGTACAATCGGCACCGGCGCCTCAGGCGAAAGCCGTTCTGCAACCCCGTACCTATAGCGATCAACCCCAACGTCACCAATAACAAGAATGTTTTTCTGACCAAAGTGCTGTAAAAATCGAAGCGTCTTCTTAGCGTCCGTCTTCGTTACCTGAATATTTTTCATCAACGAATCCTAGCACCCCAAATGCATCACTGCAAGTGAGCTCCCATGATGCAAAGCCCTTGCAAATCAACCAAACCCAATTCACCATATAATCATGCTTCACAAGATAGCCGGCTCATCAGCTTTTTTGAGATTAATACTTTGCAACGCCTTTGCAGCAGTCGGCGTACCGAATATATTTACCTCTGGAAGCCCTATCTCAGCCTCGCTTATGAACCAAAACTTCTCAGTGCTCGGATCGTATCTCCAAGCAGCCCAAAGCTGCACAAGCACAATCACTTCAAGTAAGGTCGCTAACAATACTTTGTCACAATCTGTTGTCATATCCTACTCGATGGTTGGTGGTGGTGGTGGCGGCGGCGGTATCGCTGGAACCATGCTCTGTGGAGGTGGCGGTGGATCAAGCGCCATCCTCACGACAAATCCATACAGTCTGATTAGCAGCGCTGCGGGAGGCGCTGGTGGCGCTAATGCTGCAGGCTCTCACGGATCAACTACCTCTGGATCTTTTACGTTATCACCTGGAACAACACTCACACTCTATGCTGGAGGAGGGGGTGGCGGAGGATGTCAAGATAGATGTCGCCTCTAGTTTTAAGCCGCCTTCTTTTTTAGCCCATTAGCTTCCTCCTTCTTGTCTGGACTGAGCACAACGCAGTCAATGTACTTCCAGTTGCGAGTTTGCGTTGACCATCGATCTGG
>CAIUGE010000114.1 GCA_903898645.1 Oligoflexia bacterium
CAGAACCCTCCGTTTAGGTGAATCTGGGCCAGGCGAGCAAGGATTGCAACCCCAAGGCCTAAATTAAAAATTTTCTAAAAACTTCAGGGGGGAATGTGGGCTATAACGCTTCGACTTTTGCATTTACGTGTCCTGTGAAGGGTGTGTACTTTTTCTCTGCGAGTGAAGTTCCTTCGGGGACGGGGATGGGTTGGATATATATACAGAATTTGACACAAGGCAAAAACATTCAATCGTGTGTTGGATTGGGGAATGGCACGAGCAGCGGGTTTTACAACGGGTACTATGGCTGTTCTGCAGTTACTTTATGTAATGCAGGCGATGTTGTGGCCGTCAGGAACGGCACATTGAGTCAATATATTGATATTAATTGTGTCTTTAACGGGGCTTTGCTGTTCGCTCAATAAATAGATTTCTTTTAGTGCTGCAGGAGCGCGAGGATGAGGTCGTTGAGTTTTTTGATATCGAGGGAGAATGAGATCTTGTTTGTTATGTCTGCTGGGGGGGTGAGTGCGGTCAGGTTGCGTTTTATACCTTCGAGTACATCCTTGCTTGGATTGGGCATGCTCCTTAGTAGTGCTAAAACCTTGGAAGGTAGCATCCAGACGTTTGATGGGTGGATGGCTTGCTGCTCGGGAGTGAGATCGTCAATAAAGAGGAATGCGGATTCTTTTTGGCTCAGAATGGAGAGTATCTCTGCTGGGCTTGCTTGTACGCTTTCTATACAGTCGGGATTGCGGATATAAAAAGATTCTCCTAGGCCCTTGCTTTCGTGGGCATCTAAAACGATGGAGATGTCATTATCGTCCAGAAAATCTGCTGCTATGGTGTCGCACCACAAGAGGCGTTGTTTGAAGGCTTCTTCGGTGGTCTGGAGTCTTTCTATTGTATTTTTGTAAGGATCCATAGATTGAGCTGGATTGAGCTCGATTGCTATGTAGGAATCGCCAATAAAACAATAGTCTCGAACTGCTTGTATCATGTCAGCAGAATAACGAAGGTGAGTAGGTGCATCCTTTTTGTGTTGGAGGAAAATGTCTCCGCTATATATCCAGTCTGCAAATCGTTCGTCTTGAAGGAGATGTTCGAGGCTAGCAACAGAGATTGGGTCTCGGCATGCCTCAGTAATACGAAATTGTTGGTATTTTATGGAATAGTTTGTCGTACGCAAAGTTGCAGCTGCATAGGCGCCTCGACGGCTACGACCTGTGGGATTAGGTAGATGAGGAGTGGTGTGGCTTGATTCGCTCATGAAGCGTTCGAGAAATTTTTCTTTATTGATTATTGAGTTACCGGATGCATCTGTATCTATGTATCTTTCGTAGCAAAAGTCGCCCCGGAAGAGCTTTGAGGGTACTATGGGTTTGAGGCGCGCGATATCGAGACCAACGAGATTGCGAGACTTATTAAGGGGAAGGATTTCGGGGGGCATTTGGAGCTGGGCAAAGCAAAGAATCGAGATGAGGGAAAAAAGCATAAGATATATTGCCACAGATGACCTGCCGCATCAACAATTTTTTTTATGATTTTGGTTTTTTCTTCATAGGTATGCGAGTACTTTGTACCAAGGAGAAGAATATTCTAGTACCTTATGGAGATTTTTGAAGCGGCGCATAATTCTGATAACAATTGACGGGCATTCCTAGAGTCGATACACTGTCTTTATAGAGGTGTGTATGCGTTTTTGTACAAGACTACCGCTTGGGGGAGTAGTACTGCTTCTCAGTACATCGAGTTTTGCGCTCACAAGTCCTAGTCCATTACCCTATACGTTTACAGCGGGTGGGCCGATTTCAGCGAGCCAGATTAATCAGGATTTTTCAACCTTGCAGTCAAATATCACGAATGCACCCTGGGCTATCAATGGTGCGAATATTAATTTTACAGGTGGCAATGTCGGTATTGGGAGTACAATGCCTGGCTATAGTCTTGATGTCGCAGGCTATGTGCGGCATACGCCAGTTGCGTTTTATGCGTCGCCTGGAGGTGTGGTGATATACCCGATGTGTCCAACCGCATGTAATGGGCTTCCTAGGTGTACGCCATGCGGGAGTGCTGTGACTATTGCAGCTTCTGGGTATGAATCTATTGCGATTTATCCAAATACGGCAATGACGAATTACCCGAATACACCATCTCCGACTGTGTCTCCTTATTATGGCTATAATCAAAATACTGGTATTTTTACTGCACCGGTGAATGGAGTGTATCGATTCAGTGCGTGCCTCAGGTTTACTAATACGAAGGGGCATTTTGCGCTCAACTCAACGAATAAGTCGTATGGACTTGGGTTGGCGTCCGGGGGGCCTGGTTTTGCAATGTTTGAAGAGACAATGACGACGCTGAATGGGCACTACTGTCTCTCGGGAATGCAAGTGCTTCAGCAAGGTGATCAGGTGTGGGTGAGTGCCATGGCATACGCTGGAACCAGTTCTCCTCCTATGCAGATTGATAATTGGGACCATTTTGATGGCGAGCTCGTCACCGCTCTTTAATGTGAGCTTTCGAATTTGCAGTCTTTATACGTTTCTTGGGCCCACTTGAGGCTCCAGTCAGATGTAAAAAGGATGACAGGAAGATTGTCGCGGTCATAGACAAGGCGGCAGTCTTGGCGAATTGTAAATGGTCTCAGGCTGTCTTCACTGCAGATGATCCAACGGGCATGGCTGTAGGAGAGGCGTTCGATACGGACTGATACGTTATACTCACGGAGGAGACGGTGCTCGAGGACCTCGAACTGGAGGGCTCCGACTGCGCCAAGGATGGGGTCACGCTCACCGAATCCGGGTTGTTGGTAGATCTGGATCACGCCTTCTTCGCTGAGCTGATCAAGACCTTTTTTAAGCTGTTTACGCTTCATGGGGTCTTTCAGGATGATCGAGGCGAAGTATTCTGGAGAGAAGCGGGGGACTTTGTCGTAAATAAAGCCGCCTGTGCTGAGGGTGTCGCCTATGCGGAGGTCGCCCGTGGTATCGAGGAGACCGATAATGTCACCTGGGTAGGCTTCGTCAACCATAACGCGTTCCTGAGCAAAAAATTGGAGTGGTTTTGAAAGGCGTATCTTGGTTTTTAAGCGCATATGATTCACTTCCATATTACGTTCAAAATGGCCAGAGCAGATACGCATGAAGGCAACACGATCGCGGTGGGATGGGTCCATGTTGGCTTGGATTTTGAAGATGATGCCAGAAAAATGAGGATCGTTAGGCTCAATATACGCATCGCCTGCGAGGCGTGGTTGAGGTGCAGGCGCAAGTTTTATAAAATGCTGGAGGAAGTGCTCAACGCCAAAATTGTTCATGGCACTGCCAAAGAAGACGGGAGTCAGGTTGCCTGAGAGGACGCGATGTATGTCAAAACTATCGCCTGCCGTTGAAAGGAGTTCAATGTCGCTCGCGAGTTGTTCTCTCAGCTCTTTGTCTTGAATGACGTGAGAACTGCTCGCAATTCTCTTTTGGACATTGGCACGGTCTTTCGTGAAAAGCAGGATGTCTTGATCTTGCCTATCGTAGACGCCCTGGAATCTGTCCCCAAGGCCAATAGGCCAGCTCATGGGGCAGGAGGCAATGCCAAGGACTGATTCTAGTTCGCTGAGCAGTTCAAATGGATCGCGGCTTGGGCGATCAAGTTTATTCATGAAGGTGAAAATGGGGATGCCGCGCATGCGGCAGACCTCAAAGAGTTTGCGGGTTTGGGCTTCAACGCCTTTGCCTGCGTCAATCAACATGACGGCACTATCGGCTGCCATCAGCGTTCGGTAGGTGTCTTCGGAGAAGTCTTTGTGACCAGGTGTATCAAGGAGGTTGAGGTGGCAGTTGCCGTACTCAAACTGCAGGACGCTTGAGCTCACAGAGATGCCGCGCTCTTTTTCAATGTCCATCCAATCAGATGTTGTATGTTTCTGGTTGGCTTTGGCACGAACAGCGCCTGCTAGATGAATGGCTCCGCCATAGAGGAGAAGTTTTTCCGTGAGTGTGGTTTTCCCTGCATCAGGATGCGAGATGATAGCAAAGGTGCGTCTGGACGTATGCATATTAATGTTCTAGCACGAAAAGCATGTCACCACCAGCTGATGCAAGCAGGGGATCGCTCCTGACCTGATTGAGGGTGTTTTCGATAGCATCAATATCTCGAGGGTCAACCGGCATGATAAGGTTTGTGGGAGAAATGGCAAGTGCGTCGTATTTTTGGGCAATAATTTTGATATCGTTCGTGTTTTTAGCTGTCAGAATAATTCGGTTGGCTGCACTGAGAGTTTTTTTGCCGTCTTTTTCGGCAATTCGAATAAAGGGGAGAGTTTCACTTTCAGTGCGAACATGGGTGATGCGTTCTAGGAGGTTGCCGTGGATCACAATTTTAGAGGCGATAATACTGCCTCCTTCAATGGGGGCGGGGGTAGTATTTTGAATACCATGTTGTGCGATATGAGAAATGGCGATTCGGGTCCTAGCTTTTTGGATGTGGTGCGATGGAGAAGTAAGATAGAGAGTTGCCAGAATAAGCAGGAGGAATGCGATGAGGATTTTACCACTCGAAGATACATTACTTAGCATTGTTCCCTGGCGTTTCGTTGGGAGAGTAGGGGTTGATAACAGGCAAAATAGCATTCAGATAACGCGCAGGCGTACTGAATCCACCGAGCAGGAGGCTATTGTGTTTTATGTGGCTGATCATTTGAGTGGGCGTAAGATTGAGATGACTGATAGGCGCATAGGTAAGAACCATGCCTATGATGCCAGCTGCTGCTGCTACGGCAATATAGTTTCCTGCCTGAGAATCGTACGCAGGAACGAATGTTGCGGCTGTTTTTTGCATAGGGGTTGTTGTGAGGTACTGGTTGCCTGGACCTATGAGTTGGATAATGCTTCCTGTGGAATCGAAATTAGCATCTGCTAAAAGTGTTGGTGTAGGCGCACTGGTATCTAAGGCGCCTATGGTGAGCATATTTGGAAGGGTGAATGCTGCAGGGTAACTCGTTATTGTGCCTGAGATATCAGCGCCCCCAGTACCTGCTGGGGTTATAAAAATGCCAGGAGCATTGCTGATTGCTGTTTGAAGCGGGGCATATTGATCAGTTGGTGCCATGAGATCACTACTGAAGGCATTAATAAAGATAGGAAATCCTGGATGATTTTTGAGTATGCTTGGGGCATTGGCCAGGGCGCTGATGACGGCAGTTGTTGAAACAAGTTCGGCTGAGCCTACCCATGTAGCAACTTTCATAGAAATAAGAGGTGCGTTTTGGCAGATGCCTTGAAGCGGTTTTTTGCCGCCAATAATGCCTGCGATACTTGTGCCCATCCAATAATCATCGACTGATTGGTTGAGGGGACTAGATGAACTCGCCGGGGTGGTAAAATCATATGCTTCTGTGACATTCAAGGCGGGATGATTTCCGTCAATACCACTTGCTAAGATCATAAAGACAGCCCCCGAGCACCCTGCGAGGGTGAGATTCCAGGCGCTCATTGCTTGGAGATCAAAGGGTGTTGATCCATTAATGGGGATCTGGGAGGCGAAGGATGCGGCTTGTGAAGTATATTTGTTGGGGGGTATGCCGATATATTCATGTTTATTTATAGCAAAAGTAGCTGGCAAGAGATTGACGATAGTATTACCCGTGATAGGGAGCACGTTTTGCATGGTGTCTGTGACCTTGATCGTATCTGCTGTGGTACCTGAGAGGAGGAGGGGTGCGGCGTACACATAATCTCCTTGAGGATCTTGGGAGATCGATCCTGCTTCCATGCCTTTTTTTGGTATGATGCTATAGCTGTAATTACCACTCCCGCCTGTTGTTGCGAGCATGCAGGACTCGCCTTGTTTGAGATTGATGGTGGGCGATTCGTCTAGTGAGCACGTCACGCGAAGTTGAACAGGCTTGATATCCGGGATATTGACAGTAACAGTCTGTGCAGTTTTTAATTTGAGTGGTTGGAAGTTTGATGTTTGTGAAATATCAAAGCATCCAGGTAAAAGGAGTAAAAGAAGGTATTTCATTGAAAAATGATGCCATCCGAAAATGTTGAGGCAACAGTGCGGGCCTGTTGGAGTTTTTTGATGGTTGTTTCTTGAGCGTCAATGATTTCGGGGTTTATTTGGATATAAACAGGACCATTGGTGTCGCTCATTGGGGTGATGTTGAGTGTTTTCATTTCAGCTGCAAATTCTTCAAATGACACCCCAGGATTGAGTGTTGCAATAACTCGATCTCCAGCTGTTATTTCGTTTTGAATCGATTCGTCAGTATTTTTTGTGCTCGATATCTTGATGAAATTCAAATCTCCAAGACTATCAGTACGCAGCATAGTTTGTGTTACAGCGAGGCCTTCGGCATTTTTAAAGGTGCGTGATGCAATGACCTGACCTGAGAAATTTTCGTAGTCGACATGAGATCCGATATCAGGCGCACTGGCCTGGGCTTGAGGATATGTTTGAGTGGGTAGTTTTTTTATTGTAAAGATTGTCGGAGCGTGTGTCACAACGTCAGGGTCAGTATGGAAATTCCATAATCCAAGTCCTGCTGCAAGAAGGCAAAGAGCGCCTATAAGAATAATTTTTTTTTGCATCTTTCCTCCTAATAGTAAAGAACCTGAAGATTAAGGTACGGTACGATTTTGGTTGTTGTTGTAGTCGTGCCGACTGTTGTTGTAATGTTTGCCTTCATGATTGTTGCAGTTAATGGATTCATAAGGGCGCTGATAACTTGGGTTGCTGTGGGCGAGGTCGTGTGCGTTTTCATATAATAGTCAACATAAAGGCCCACTGCCCCTGCTGTATAGGCAGATCCGACAAGGGAAGAGACGGGTGTATTGAGAGGGCCTGCGTAGATTCCACTTGTGGCTTGGATGCACGATGTTCCGCTTGCTGTGCTTGCAGCGGTTGTGGTGCCGGTACATGCCATAGGGAGGTCGTAGTAGGCATCAAATGTAGGTGCGGCTAAAAAATGTGCTCCTCCAAAGCTGCATGGTGTAGAGGAGCTGCAATTGTAGTAGTTGAATGTTGTTTGGTCAATAGCGAGGTCGGTGCTTGCTGGTACTGGAAGTGTTGCGATGACTTGATTGTACCAGCTTTTACCCCATACTGTGTTTATGGCAAACGCATTAGGTATGATGCCGTAACCGGTCATATAGGAATTCGCTAGATCGAAGGTAGTGGATGAGCTGCCGCTATTTGAATATTTTGTGCCAGGAGGGACGATAAGGATGAGATTTGGTGGAGGGATAATATTTTGAATAGCGCTCAGATAGGTGTTGTTTGCTGCTATGATAGGCGTAACAAAGTCAGTGATGATAACGTTCATTGATGAATTACTGCTGCTGATGTTCACTATCTGCTGAAGCGCCTTAAGAAAGCTGCCGTAAGATGTATAAAAGCCGCCACCGATAGATGTAAATGTTGCAATATTATAGAAATAGATATTTTTTTGATTCGCAGTATTATGACAAAGACCGTAGTAGCTATACGGTCCTCCTGCTCCTGCGATGACGCCTGCTGCAGCAGTGGGGAATTCAAGATAGGTGGCGTTGGCTGCAGTAATATTTGTATTTGTTACTGACGACCAAGGTGACTGACTGACGCCTAAGGGGGAAGATCCGCTGTTGACTGTAGCGTCTGTGATGTCTGTTTCACCAGCAACAATACTTGAGATAAACGGATTATTGAAGTCCATTCCGCCCTGCGCTACAATGAAAAAGTTTGTATTATTGCATGTTGTCGTTGATTGCCATGCAGCTGCAGCATGGATATCAACTGTGCCTGGCTTCATAGACGCTTGGCCAGCGACAAGTGGAGTCGTCGTAGCAGATAAGGTATTGGCAGGAACTTCTGTAAGGATTTGGGGTGTGTACACAGTAGTGTTGAGACCATCGCTAACAGTAATAGTGATGGTTACTGGAGCCGCAGGGACCGTTGATTGCGTTGTGATTATCATGGAATTTGTACTTGTTAGGGTAACAGTATTGCCAGCTGGTACTGAGGCGAAGGTGATGGCGTAGTTGCCGGTGCCACCAGTTATAGTGACTGTATAAGATTGGCCTATGAGTAAATGATCTTTGACTTCGGGGGCGGGTGTGATGTTTGCCGTCATTGGAGGAAGAACAGTGATCACGAGATTTGATGAGGCTATAGCTCCTGACGTCGTTGAGTAGGAGTCTGTGATTGTCGCGTTTTGGGGGGTTGTTGCGCTCCCTATGCTTGGGGTGAGGAGAAAGGGTGCTATTGGAGTTGCAGGTGGTGTCGTTGCCAGTGCTGTTATTGCTATGACTGGGGCTGTAGCGGACGTTATGGTTGCGAGGGTGTTTGGTACTATGGTCGGGAGTTTTTCTGTCCCAGAATAAACTGATGTGATGCTGCAGGTAGTATTAGTGGGGGTTCCTGAAAGGGTCGAGAGAGCTGGATTGTTGGATAAGGCTTCAACCTGGGTGAGAGCTATGCCTGCTGCATTGAGGCACGAAACATTAAAAAGATTCACAATCACGTTCAGTGTGGCTGTCTTGTTCGTGCTGTCTGTGACAACGATTGTTGCGTAGGATGCTGTGGTAATATGAGGCGCTTGAAATACTCCTGTTGATGGAGTGACGGTTGCGCCAGCCATGCTGGTAGTATACGTGTAGGGGGCTTTCCCGTTGAGGATGGCGATGGTGCATGAGTCAGAGCTAAGGACCTGGTTGATAAGTCCTGTGAGAGGGTTGATGCATGCAGCGGTCATGGTGGGTAATGGTGCTGCGACAGGAGCTATTTTTGAGACTGATGAGTTTGTTGTCGCGACAGGGAGACATGCTGACAGGACCATGCATAGGTATAAAGAACGCATATATACGTTATCGTAATATTCTGACAAAAATAGTCAAATATTAGGACGGGTGTCGTATTTACATATGTGTCGTATGTGGCAGTGAGCCTCGATGGGAGCGGATATAGGCAAAGGGTGTAGCATGGAAGAAATTTGAGACGCGGGATGTGTACACGTCAGCATACCGCTCCATCTGGTAGGCCAGATAACTTTTATCATTTCCGGCTCGAAAGAGGAGGCCCCAGTGTTCATTATGGAGACGGGACGCTTGCTCGGCCAAGGGCCCGATCTGCATGTCAAGTGTGTCAATAGCGGCGCGAAGTGCATGGAGACGTTCTGTGGAGTGGCTTTGTAAAAGTGCGAGGCGCTCTTGGCAGATTTCATGTTCGAGGGACTCTTTTTGGCGCATGAGTGCATCAAGAAGGATTTGGTTTTGCTCAAAAGATTGTTCTGCTGCTATTTCGCCTTCAAGCTCGCGGAGGATGAGGGCAGTGCGCCACCGGAGGGCATTTTTTGATACATGCACATCGCCGAACATATGGTCACCAATGTAGAGGATATCGTCTCCTGTCAGACCTAGGGCGCGTTCGACACCTTGGGCAGAGCCACCGAGGTAGGCGACGCCTTTTTCAAGAGGTTCTCCTGGCCGCATGGGGCGGACGAGTGTGGGTATGGTCGAGTTGGTGATCGCAAAAAAGGGCTTCATTGCTTCACTTGCTGTGAAGAAAAGTGGTTTTCTTGCTTCGACAATAATCAGATCAAAAAGGGATTGCCAGCTTGTGCCTAAAAAACGGTCAAAGCAGGTGCTCATCATGCTTTGTGTGTAGTTCCATTCAGAGTTGGTGATGAGGACAAGCTTTTTACCTGCGCGGTGTTGATCAAGGAGGGTGCGAGGAACCTCGGGGTCAAGTGCAATATAGCGTTCAGGGTCGGCTTGGATGTCAGCTTTGACAGCGCCTTCCAGATGTGCTTCTTGAAGCACGGAGACGATTTTATCGTAGAGGGTGGAATAGGAGAGGGGTTCTGGAATGAGCTTTTGGTCAAGCAGGTCGACGAGCTGGGTATAGATACATCCTTCTGAGAGAGAAAAAAGCGTATTGAGAAAGACCCAGCGGGAGTCAGCCAAATCAATGATTGTGCGGCCATAGATTATACGTTGAGATTCGAGGTCAAGGAGTTTGGTGCCATGGCGGGCTTGCTTGATGAATCCGAAGCGATTGGCTTTGACTAAATTGCCGTGGAGGCGGTCAATGATAAGACCTCGACATGCCTGGGTTGCATCAAAGCGCAGATGCTTGATGGGCCATTTTTCGCTGAGAAGTTTTTGTTGTAAAAAGACATATGCGCGGCCTTCCCAGAGTTCGGGATGGTAGTGGATGAGGGTGTAATCCATATCATAGCCAATGGCGCCTATATGACGTAAATTCAGAGTACGATTGCAGTAAAGGTTCACTCAATAACTCCTTTTAGCGAGATGACAGTACCACGTCGAGCGGTTGCGTGGATTATTTTTCTCGCAGTCTTGGGCTCACAGATAAGGACAGATTGGTCGTCTGTGAGTCTATCGCTCACTACGAGCCGTATATCAGGATTGTTGATTTTTAAAGCAGGTGTGTGAGGAGATGCAAGCCAGAGGTAGGAGTATTTCACCCAGGTGCGTTCACTGCCGAGTTTTTGGGAGAATTTTTTAAACAATTTGCCATCAATATGAGAAGGAAAGGAAAAGTGGCACCAGTCACGGCCTGTGGCTAAGGGGCATTTACCTGCATGGAGGCATGGTCCCCAAATCGTTGCTGGATTGTCCGATTTGATATGGGTCTCGAGGAAACTGTCACGGAGTGAGCCTAGTTTTTGGGATGAACTCCGGGCGGCGGGTTCCACAAAGAGGATACCTGCATGCTGGGAGCGTTTATACAAATCTTGCCAAAATGGGGCCTGCTTGGCTCGTGGGGCATCTGCTTCATTCAGGAGGTTGCCTAAAATAGTGAAATCAATTTTTTCAGGCAGAGGCGCTTCCCAAAAAGTGGAGGCATGACGGTGGACGGTAAGTTTTATGCCAAGATGTTCGGCAAAGCGGTTAAGCAGCGCCTCGCCGTCGCGCATGATGTGGGCATTAGTGTCAACCAAATGGATTGTGAGTTCGGGTTTATGGTCAAGGCGAGCAAGGAAGATCAGGAGAGTTAAGGAGGCGGTCGCTGGGCCTGAACCAAGGTCAAGGATAGTTATATGCTTGAGCGGAAGGAGTGAGGCGAGGGCTGCTTCATGGAGGCGAAAGAGATTGAGGAATTTAGCTGCAGAGAGAGGGAGGAAGTAGAGCATGTAGGCTGAGCGGTAGCGAGCATGCTGAAAGTAGGCGGGTACTTTGTGTGGGCGATCTTCCGTGAAGAGTGCTGAGAGGGCAAGGATACTTTGAGAGAAAAAGGAGGTATCGACCTCACTAAATGGTTTCAGGCGCCATGCAGGTTTTGGGCTGTAGGTTTCTTTGACATAGCTCGGGATCAGTGTGTCGACAAGGTGAAGCCATTCAGGAGGATAGGAGCTGATACGTTTCTTTGTTTTCATTGAGTATCTTGTGTATCCTTTTTTCATGGTGCTGAGGAAAAAAAGAATCAAGACGCTCTGGCAAGCAAGGAAGCTTTGGCGGTTTCTGTGTCCTCTGTGTGGGACTGAGCGCCGATTGCCATGGCGGCCACAGCCAGGAGGGGTTCGTCATGCCGCGCAGGTGGGGCTGAGTGCAGCAATGCTTGCATTTCTTTTCTGGCCTCTTATGCGCTGGAAGGGTTTATTTTTCTTTGTACCACTTTGGACTTTGTTTGAGATTATCTACAGGATGCGGATGCGTGTTTTTATGCGATGTGACAAATGTGCATTTGACACATTCCTCTACATTACGGACAAAGAGAAGGCTCTAGGTGAGGTGAAAAAGCACTTCCATGCGCTCTACGTGAGTCAAGGGTTGGTCGACAAGGTTGAGGAATGAAAAAGGTGTTGACGCTACGCGAGACTTTGCGTTAAATACTTGGCATGTCAGTTAATAAAGTGATTATTGTTGGGCGTTTGGGGCAAAAACCTGAAGTGAAGTACACTCCAGGGGGTGCGTCAGTTGCAAATTTCGGTGTTGCAACAAATGAGTCTTGGGTTGATAAGTCGGGTCAGAAGCAAGAACGTACCGAATGGCATCGAGTTTCTGTTTGGGGTAAGACGGCAGATAATTGCCACGCGTATCTTGACAAGGGAAGTCAGGTCTATGTCGAAGGGCGTTTACAGACAAGATCTTGGCAGGATAAAGAAGGACAGACACGTTATACAACTGAGATCCAAGCGCAGACAGTGCAGTTTCTTTCAACGCCACAGCAGGGTGCACGGCCAGCAAAGACCGAGTCATTTGATGCGGGATTTGCGCCACAGTATGCAGCTCCTGAAGCTTTTCCGAGTCAGCCATCGCAAGATTCGACATTCACTGAAGAAGATCTTCCATTTTGATCGGATTCAGAATATATTCCGTCTCTGATTGCGTTCCTCTAAAATAAAGTGGGTTTTGCGTGCGAACATTAGTGATAATTCCAACATATAATGAGAAGGACAATATTGAGGCACTTCTCAAGGCCATTGGGGAGAGCGTCTCTGTTGATGTTCTCATTGTTGATGATGGATCGCCTGATGGAACGGGGCAGCTAGCAGATAGTCTAGCTGAGAAGTATCCCTTTTTACATGTTATGCACCGAGCAGGGAAGCTCGGGCTTGGGACTGCCTATGTGGCAGGCTTTGAGTACGCACTTGCGCGTGAATATGATGCATGTATTGAGATGGATGCAGATTTCTCGCACCATCCTCGGTACTTGCCTCAAATGCTGGCTTTGCTTGAGCACTATGATGTTGTTGTTGGGTCTCGTTATGTGACGGGTGGCGGCACATTGAATTGGAGTTTAGGTAGGAAGCTGCTGAGTCGTTTAGGTGGCATCTATGCGAGGCTTATTTTAGGTGCGCCAATAGCCGATTTTACTGGTGGATTTAATGGCTGGAGGCGTCATGTTCTTGAAAAAGTGCGCTTTCAGACATTGCGCTCTGATGGTTATTCGTTTCAGATAGAGCTCAAGTACCGTGCATTTAAGGCGCAGTGTTCCATTAAAGAGTTTCCTATTCTTTTTGAGGACCGCAAAGTGGGGCATTCAAAAATGAGTCGTAGGATTGTTTTTGAAGCGTTAGTACGCGTGTGGGGGTTTCGTTATTCCAGGTTTTCTTGACAGTGTCTTCTGGAGCTACGTACAATTGACATGGTGAGAATCGCTCTTTTTATTAGTTTGGTGAGAATACTTTATGCTGATCCGGCATATGTAGTACTTGTGGACAAGAAGACGAATCATATTCAATTGGCCAGCTATGGGGAAGCAGGCTATAAAATTGTAAAAACGTTTCATGCTACGCTGGGTCAGGCTTTAGGCGACAAAGAGCAAGAAAACGATTTAAAGACCCCAGAAGGTATTTATTTTTTCACAACTGAGCTGAGGCCACCGAAACTCCAGCCAAAATTTGGTTCCCTGGGTTTTGCGATGAATTTTCCTAATACATTTGATCGGCATGCTGGGAAGACAGGTTCTGGCATTATGTTGCATGCAACCAATGAGCCTGAGAGGTTGAAGCGTAACTATGATTCTCAGGGCTGTGTGGTGGTTAAAAATGAGGAGATTGAGGAAATTAAGTCTTATGTTCGGCTCGGGTTGACACCAATTATGATTTTTAGTGAGCTGCAGCTCCCTGCCATACATCCTGATGAGAGTTTAAGGCAGTTTTTTGAGCAGTGGCGTCAGAGCTGGGAATCGAAGGACATGGAGACGTATAGCGCAGCGTATCATGATGCCTTTTTATCGCAAACTAAGGATAAAAATGCATGGATTGCCTATAAGAAACAACTGACAAAGCGTTACAGTACCATTTCAGTGCAAGCAGAACATGTTCGATTTTATGTGCACCCTAAGTACAGTGTGGTTAGTTTCACACAAAATTATGTTTCCTATGTGGCGCATGGGCAGTTTGGGCGACGATCCCGGGGTACGAAGTTTTTAACTGTCCTTAAGGTGAATGGAAAGTGGCGTATTTTAGATGAATCCTTCAGTGAGCGCACTTCTTGATGGTGAGCTTGGGGTAACGGCTCCTGTCATTGCAGCTGCTTTTTTTCAAAATAGTGAAAGTGTTTGGACGTATGGAGATCACGACGTACTGTTTGACTGTGCGTCATTGACGAAAATCATGGTCGTTGTTCCATTGATCGCTCATGTGCGCCCCTTGCTCCCAGACGGTATAGCGACAAAGCTGGGGTGGATGGTGCCAGAAAGCAAAGCGGCTGACTGCCGGATTGATGAGCTGTTAGCGCATTGCTCAGGCTTACCTGCACATGAGCATATTCAGGGTAACCTTTTTACTATACAGCCACATTTAACCAAGGAGACAAGGTACTCGGATATTGGTTATATGCTCCTAGGTATTTTTCTTGAACGATTAATGGGTGCATCTTTGGATGTTCTTGCAGCGCGGTATATTTTTGCTGGCATGGATTGTATGTACCGGCCTTTAGGGATGCGTGATGACCGAGTGCTTATTGCGACAAGTGAGCATCGTTTAGTTGGTGAAGTGAATGATGACAATGCTTGGGCTATGGGCGGGGTAGCAGGACATGCCGGTGTTTTTGCATCCCTCCGTGGTGTGTCTGCCTGGGTACGAGCGGTCCTGCATGATGAGTTGCGTCTGATGCCTGAGAGTTTTGTGCCATTTCGTGGTGGGACGCGAACATTGGGATTTGATACTGTGACGCAGCCGAGTGCGGCAGGCTCCTGGATGCCGCCAACAACTGTTGGGCATTTGGGATTTACCGGTGTTTCTCTTTGGATGGATAAACCCTCTGGCGCAGCTGCAATTTTGCTGACCAATAGAGTTTTTTATGGTGAATCGCTTGATAATATCCGTCGACTGCGTCCGCTTTTTCATGATGCACTTTTTAAGTCATGAATGAAATCACCATCCTCCAATTAAAGTGTAGCATATGGATTGATTTGCCCCAGTCGTTATGCTGATATACTGATTTCCGGCAGCCCCTGCTGCTGCAATGGTCATGCCTGTTCCGGCTGCGCCCATTGTTGATAATGAAATATACGCTCCTGCTGGATTTGCAAATGTAACAATCACAACTCCTACTGTATTTGTATGTACAGCTCCTCTTAAATTTATAAACAGTGTGCCCACTTGATTTGCTCCGACATTTATCGTGTGGTTAGTGCCCTGAGTTCATCTGACCGCTGAGCGTCATATTTGTGCCATTTATATTTCCGCTCACTGCAACGCTTCCGCTCACATCCAGGGCGCGCGTAGGTGCCGAGCTCCCAATCCCAACTGACCCAGCATTGAAATGAATATTCTAAGAGCTCGGGACCCAAGGGCTACTGACAGTGCTTGAAATGGCATTTGTGATAGTTGAAAAGTTGCCCATCATTTGGCTCGCCGATATGGGGCTCCCTGCTGTAAAACTATACGGTAATGTGATTGAGGTCGCATGCGCTGAAAGCGTAGAAAAGAAACACAGAAAAATTGCGCTATGTACTATTGGCGTAGATTGATTGAGAATACTTATCATTTACTATCCGTCTCCGACTAGAACAATAACATCTGCTCTCTCTGACATCAATCCACAAAAGATTCTATGAAGACTCATCAAAAATGAAGTTCGGTTTTCCGGCTGAGCTGTTTAAAGATAGAGAAAAAAGAATGATGGTCAGTCGAGCGTATTGCTAGATTGACGAAATCGGAAAAACGAGACAGTCCTTTTGTGACCTGAGAGGATGTCGTGGCTCATCTGGTATCGCTCATGAGAGCACGAGGAGGTTGTTGAGTTAAGGACAATGCCGCGGTCAGACTTCAAGCTCGCACAGCAACTTAATCGAGCAAGGGAGTTTCAGATCCTTCCCGGCCTCAAGGTCAAGGGTTCCGTCGAGGAAAATAATTGATGAATTGCGTTACCTTTTTTTATGGTACGCTCCTTCTATGTATTCTCGCGTTCATATCATTGGTATTGGCGGCACCCTGATGGGGCATTTTGCGGTCTTCCTTAAGCAATCCGGTGTTCGTGTGACTGGCAGTGACGGTGTGATCTACCCACCAATGTCGCATGTCCTGCGAGATGTTGCTATCAATCAGGGTTACGACCCGTCGCATATTCCTCATGACACTGAATGTGTGATTATTGGGAATGTTATCAGAGCTACAAACCCTGAGGCTCTTGAAGCCTTTGCTCGTATGAAGCAGGGATTGTTGCGTGTTATGAGTTTGCCTGAGATGCTGGAAGAACAGGTTTTGACAAAAACTCATAATATCTGTGTTGCGGGTACGCATGGTAAAACAACGACAAGTGGGCTATTGGCCTATACTTTACAAAGACTTGAGCAAGCTCCTTCATACCTTATTGGGGGTGTTTGTCTTGATCTTGACGTCAGTTTCAAGATTGCGGGTCCCTACTTTGTGCTGGAAGCAGATGAGTATGATACTGCCTTTTGGGATAAGGTGCCGAAGTTTTTTCATTACAGGCCTACCAGTGTTCTTCTGCTTGCCTTGGAATTTGATCACGCAGATATCTATAAGGATTTGGCTGCAGTAGAGGAGGCATTCTACGGTCTTCTGGAGCGTATGCCTGAGCATGGTGTGCTTGTCGCAAATACCATGAGTCCAAGTGTCCTTAAACTCCTGGGGCGTCTCAAAAAGCCTCTTAGGCGGCACCTTCTGCATGGTGATGAGACGTATCTCACTGATGTGCAGGATCGTGATGGGCTTTTGCACTGCACTTTTATGGATCGTGGGGTGACTGATACTTTTACTCTTCGTATACCTGGTAGGCATAATGCTGAAAATGCACTGGCTGCCTGGGTGTTACTCGGGGCATTGGGGTTTGATAAAAATTTAGTGAGAGAAGCTTTTGCAAGCTTTCGTGGTATTGCGCGCAGGCAGGAAGTACGTCTTCAAACGAAGGACTATGTGCTCATTGATGACTTTGCGCATCACCCGACAGCTGTCAAGGAGACCTTGCGTGCATTGCGAGCGCGTTTTCCATCCCGCATGGTTGTGCTTTTTGAGCCTAGGAGTGCAAGCTCTCGTAGGCGTGTTTTTCAGAGGGCCTATGAGGAGGCCTTTGGGAGTGCTGATTGCGTTTTTATTGCAGAGCCTTTTGATCATGCTGAGGATCGTTTTTCCAGTGCCGAGCTTGTTGCAGCTTTACCATGCTCGTATGTCCTTCCCAGTGCTGGTAGAGTTGAGTTTGTCATGGAGCATATTCGTCCGGGAGATACCATTGTGGTGCTGTCTAATGGTGCTTTTGGGGGCATTGTGACTGAGCTGGAACAAAGGCTGTCGCTTTTGCAAGTTTCATAACTCCAAACCAGCATGCTAGCTGTATGTCCTCAAAGGACCTGCGCCAGTGACCCTGTCATTTCTTACACAGTGCAGCTTATCGTTTAGTGAAATTGTGCATATTGTCGATAAGTCGTCATGCGTATTCTTATTGTCCTTGGTGTGAGTAGTGCTGTTGTGCCGGCTATGAGTATGGCAGGGACGGGAGCTGTAGGTATGTCGTTGGGGGGCGTAGGGACAACAAGGCGAGTAGTAGCTAAACAGCTAAAACAGGGGGTAGCACCAGGAAGGGTGACGGTGCCGCCGGGAGGCCAAAAAAGCTTGCCGCCGATGGCGGCATCCGTGTTGCCAGCGGCAGGAGTAGGGCGCGTAGGCAGTGTGCAGCAGGTGATTAGCTCAGAAGGTTCGGCAGCACACCCAGGGTATTTAAGTTTGGCGCTGCCTCCATCAACAGCAGAACCGGGTGTCATGAGCGGGCAGGCAAAAAAGACGCAGTTGTTTATACAAAATCCAAAATTGCTGCCGCACAGCTTCAAGGAGATAGAGGCTGAAGGATTAGCAGTTGTGACACAGCTGCAAAGGATCATGCAGTTAAATCATGAAGAGCTGAAGAAGCTGGGTGGCGTGACAGCAGGGGACTATAATAAAATAACGGAATCTGTGTATGCTTTGGAACAAGTGCTTGTGGAGGCAAAAAAGAACCCGAAAAACCAGGAGTTAGCAGCAATCATGAGTGCATCGTCAGTGTGGATGTCGGCGTTAGAGTCTGTCATTCAATTGCGGGCAAAAGTGGCTGCAGTGGTGCAAGCGCCTCCCGACATTGAGACGGGAAAAAAAGAGATAAAGGTATTGGCATCACAGGTGGCAGATTGGTCACAGAGTATACAGAAGAGACAGGTAGAGCAGTCAGACGTTTATAAGTTCTACTTGGCGTATGAAAAGGTAAAATTACAGAAATTGAGTGATTCAGCTGAGCTGGCTCAGGACGTAGTTGCGATAAACACTGCGAAAATGCATTCGATGATGTTGCTACAAAATAGAATTCGATCGTTGGCAGAACAATCAGCTGGGGTGCCAGTGTCACTCCAGGTAGTGCCACATCCACCAATGTCCATGCATGATGAGATACTGGCGCCTCGTCCTGCGAGTGAAGTGCAGCCGGTAGATAGAGGATTCAAGGGGGCGCGATTGGGTGTGATTGAGCCACCAGTGCCGGGAGTAGTAGAGGCTCATTTTCCAAAAGTAACACTATCAATAATCAATGAAGGTTTATGGTCGTCATCACAAGAAGCTGAAAAACTTGTTCAGGCAAAACTCGAGGGGCAGATGGTCCTAGCGAAGTTTAAAGAAGAACCCTTCGAGGGACTCTTTGAAAAGGATCGAATTGCACTCGAGACCATAATAAGTGGTTTAGAGATACAGCTTATGCATGAAGAGCGTCTCTTTCCGCCGAGAGAAGACGTCGTAGCATCGTTCAAGGATGTGTTACGTGCGTGGAAAATGGCGTTAGATGAGGCTCTTCAGTTGAAGTCGAAAACAGCAGCAATAATGCAGCCATCTGGTGACCATGGCACATTAAAGTCCTTCGCGGAGCAAGCAAAAGTATTGACAAGTAAGAATTTTTCTAGCCCAATGGAATGGGGAAAAGTACATGAGATATATCTCTTGCACGCAAAAGCGCAGCTTTTAGTGTCGTCATCTGCCGATTCGCTCAATGATGAATCGAAAGGTTATTTGGCCACGATAGAAAATGCAAAAAAGATTGCGATGGTCTTGATGGAAAGTCGGATGCGATTGGACGCAGAGGAGCAGGTAAAGAAAAGTGTATCAAATGTGGTGGGTCTGTCGCAAGCAATGCGGAGGGTGTCGTCAGAATCCAGTTGTTTATTGGTGTATCGGCTGTCTATGCCCGAATGACCTGTTGATTCGAAAACTCTCGATCCAAAGATATTTCAATGACCATGCTTTCTCCGGAGGAAGCATATATTTTCATTTTAAAGGCAGTTGACGTTGGTTTCTACTTAACGTCGAGGCGTTCGTCTATGGTGACTGTTTTGCCTTCTTCTATTTTGATGCTGATGACTTTTTCCATACCGAGAATGGTATTGACCAGTCGGGCGTTATAGGAGCCAACGGGGAGAGGTTCATTTTCGATGGGTGTTTTCTTTGTCCAATTAGCGCCATCGACCATGAGGTTCACATCAGAGCTTGGTGTTGTATGAAGTGTGAGGTAGCCCATGTGGGAAGATTCGATGTTACACTCCATAGTGGTTTCTTTCTCCCCTTCATAGCGGGAGGATTCGAGAACAAAGGAGCGTTTGAAGATGACTAGGCCGCTGCGTTCAATACGTATCTCAAGCGGGGTGTCGAGTGATGCTTCAATGGTGGGATGGAAGATATCGACGAGTTTATTATTAAAAAAAAGCGTCAGGGGGCTTGTAAGGCTCGGTTGCGGGATGATGTTAATTGACAGCATAAGGGATTTTTCAAGCAAAACTTTGACGGGTTCTTTTATTGGGGTAGGTATTTCTGGTTGCTCCTCTTTTTTGGTGAAGACAGAGAGGCCTCCAGCAATGGCTGTCATACCAAGCAAGATAATGAGGATAAGGGATGAGCGGCTCTTTTTTTCTGCACGTTGGACAATCTCGCGTGAGAGTATACGAGATTTTTCTGCGCCGACAGATCGGGAAGGCATTGCTGCGCGGCTTGTTGTGGGGTGAGACCCTTCAAACTCGACTTTTAAATTTTTACTCGTTTCTTCTGTGAAATCAAATGTTTCTGGCGCAATGCGCTTGTGCTTAGGGGGTTCTACGGGAGCAGGTTCTGCAGGAAGAATGAGTAGCTGAGATGCCTTTTCGCTAATTTTTTGTATATGTTTGCGGTCTTCTAGAATCTCTGGTTTAAAAACATCTTTGACAAAACCTGCAATATCCGAGCTATTGAACTCAGGTGAGTATGATGTAATAAATTTATGGAGTGCACGCTGAAATTCTTCGGCTGTTTGGTAACGGTTGTTGCGTTGTTTTGTGAGTGACTTCATGACGATTGCGTCAAGTTCTTTGGGGATTTTAGGGTTGAGTGTAGATGGTGGTTTAACGTGGGATGAGCAGTTTTCGATAAGTTTGAGGACTGCAAGGTCATTGTCGGCTGCAAACAGCTTCTTGCCTGTGAGGATTTCCCAGAGTACAGCTCCAAGCGCAAAAACATCTGACCGCGCATCAAGATTTTCGCCGCTTATTTGCTCAGGTGATAGGTAGCTGGGTTTGCCTTTGATAATGCCTGCGCGTGTTGATTCGTTATTGGTGGTAGCTTTAGCGATGCCAAAATCAATGACTTTAATGATGCCTTCAAAGGAAATGATAATGTTTTGCGGGCTGATGTCACGGTGTACGATGTTGAGATGTTCTCCAGAAATTTTGTCTCGGTAGCTATGTGCGTAGTGGAGGCCTGCGGCTGCCTGCTCAACGATCGTTGCTGCAAGTTCTATTGGGAATGCGCGTTTGTTCTCAATATAGCGATTGGTGAGTTGGCGTAAATTGCGGCCGTCGATCCATTCCATGGCAATGTAGGGTTGATGGTCTTCTTCGCCAAAGTCATAGAGTTGGACAATGTTTGGGTGATTAAAGCCCATGGTGACTTTGATTTCACTTTTGAACATTTTTAAAAATTCAGAATTATCGCCAAAACCTGCTTGAATTTTTTTTATAACAATAAGGCGTCCGGCACCGTCAGCATCAATAAGGCGAGCTCGGTAGATCTCTGCCATACCTCCTTGCGCGATGTGGTCGAGCAGGAAGTAACGGCCAAATTTTTTCAGCACATCACTCATCTAGGGATCTGTCGGTATTTTATGCTGCTTCCGTGAGTAATTCCCAGGTGGGGTGGGCCCGAAGAAAAATACGCACGAGCTGTGCATCAAATTGACGCCCTGCGAACTGTTTCAGTTCTTGGTATGCCTTCTCGTGGTCGAGTTTGTTGCGGTAGGGGCGTGTGGTGGTCATGGCATCGAAGGTGTCTGCAATAATAATGACGCGGGCCTCAAGGGGGATGCTGTCGCCTGCTAAGCCGTAGGGATAGCCTCGGCCATCGATGCGCTCATGATGGTGGAGGATGCCAGGTATGATATCAGCAAAAAAAGGAATAGATTCTAGTGGTTTGAGGATGGAGACACCTCGTTCTGGGTGTTCTTGCATCACACGCTCTTCTGCGGTCGTGAGACGGGATCTTTTGAGTAAAATGGCGTCTGGGATACCGATTTTGCCAATGTCGTGAAAAATGCTTGCATACTCAATTCTTGTTTGATCATAAACGGAAAGGCCAGCTGCTTCTGCGAGGAGGCGAGCTTGTGAGGAGACGCGGCAGCAATGCCCATAGGTATAGGGGTCGCGTGCGCGTAATGCGGCAAGGAGGGACTCGACCATGGAGCTGGCCCATGTCGGGATAGGGTTCTCTTTCTTCACAGCAAGTCTATCGGTTTTTTTGGGTAATACTTAGGGGTGTGGCTGCCGATACACAGGGGTGCTTCTTTTCTTTTTTACTTTAGCCTATGCCAAAATTGACCTGATGCCTGGGTCTCGTTACCAGTCGGCGCGAGGGCTTGGTATGGGTGATGCCTTTATTACTCTTGCAGATGATATGGCCTCGGGGCTTTTTTATAACCCCTCAGCGTTAGGAAAGGTGCGGCATCCAACAGTTGAGGCGGTGAATTTTCTTGGTTCTGCCAACAGTACGTATGTCAATTTAGTTGATCGTCATTTTTATACAGTTCTTAGTCCAACTACTTTTGCCCCAAGCTTGGGACGAAAGCCTGGAGAGATGGCGCATGTTGGAGGGGCAATGCTCCCGAATTTTGGGTTCCCGGGGTTCGCTTTTGGCGTGCTTTACTCAAGTGACGTTGCGGCTTCTGTTAATCAAGGTG
Organism: Oligoflexia bacterium; assembly: GCA_903898645.1. Lineage (GTDB taxonomy): Bacteria > Bdellovibrionota > UBA1018 > UBA1018 > UBA1018 > CAIUGE01. The sequence goes on from CAIUGE010000114.1 coordinate 22,101, forward strand.
TCATAACAGTGCGGAGTCAGAATCAGATCATACCAGCGGCAGGGACCGGGTTTAGGTTTTACCGTGGGCTTTTGCGTGTTGGGTACTCTCTGCAATGGGTTAATATGGCAACTAACTCAAGGGTAGGGGCTACTTCTTATTCTGCAGATTCGCTTCAGGGGGGGGGCTTGAGTCATACAGCAGGCCTGAGTATCAGTGCGCCCATCAAGATGATGCCAACGTTTACTCTTGTTGGACGCAATCTTGGATCACTGCGGTACTCGTCGACGAGTTTGATGGGGTATTTGGGCGCATCAAGTGGCAGGGTGCCTAATGAGGTAGCGACCTTTGATAGTGCGATCCATGTGCAGCCTAAAATGGGCCGAGGCTCAGTCATGAGTCTTGTTTTTGAGCTCCGTGATGTGACGAATAGATCAGGGCTTGCTCCTTTGGATCATGTGACATTGGGTGCTGAGTTGATTGTGAATAGTAAGCTTGCATTGCGATGTGGCTGGGCATTAGGTTATCCGTCTATCGGTATAGGGTTTCGGCAGTTTGGCTCAGAAATGTCGCTTGCATGGTACAGTAACGAGTTTGGGACTGTGAGTAGTAGGCAGCGTGACATGGTGTATGCGTTCCACTATCAGGTGAGGAGTTTTTGAGCACAGTTTTCGGACCCTCTCCTTGTCTTTTGTAAAAGACGTGTACGTATTTGATGATGCGATATCAATATGTTTTATTTGTAAAAGGCTGTTGCTTGCCCTATGATGTGGTATGGTTTTTTTTCATACTGTAGCTGTGGTTGTTATTTTTATGCTTGCTCTGCCGGTTCAGGTGGAGGCACGCTTTGCCCTTCAGTCAGATGCGGCTTCAGAAATCCAGTTTTGCAATCGAACCATTGAGGTATATGAGGATGGTACTTCAGATGACGTCGTTGAGTTGAAGATCAAGATCCTGAATGATACAGGGAGATCGAACCTTGCGACACACCCGCTGTACTATGATGAGGCAACTCAGAAAATTGAAATTGTGAGTGCTAAGACTTTTGATCAGGGTGTTGAATACCTTGTGAACAAGGATGCTATAGAAGATAAGCCCATTGCGAGCCAGGAGCAAGGTTTTACTAGTTATCGACAGGTGATGCTTTCGTTTCCACATCTTCGTGTTGGGTCTGAAGTTTATTTAAAGTATATCATGAAGCAGCATACCCCTGATTTGCATGGAACTTATGCTGTTGATTTCGTTTATGGAATCGGTGGGTACTGGATTTCAGATAAAATAAAAGTGACGTCAGCGATTCCTCTTCTATTTGCGACGAATGACCCAGAGGGTTTTTTAGATATTCAGTCTAAAAAAGAAGGCAAACGTCAGATTCTTGAAATAACGCTCAAAAGGCCTATTATCAAGCAGGCGATAGATGAAGTAGATATTTTATTGAATGATAACGTGTATCCTTGGGTAAGTGTTTCGAGTGTGAATGATTGGAAATTTTTGATACAAAAAGTGACGCCAGAGTATGAGCGTATTTTGTCGAAGCCATTGCCAAAGCTTTTGCAAGGCATTGTCGATCAGGCTGCACGGGAGTCAGACGTATTGGAAAAGATAAATCGTGTTACTTCTTTGTTGGCTCATGATCTGCATTACATGGGAGACTGGAGAAGTATTTCTGGAAGATTTTATCCAAACAGTCTTGAGAAGATAGCTCTGTCTCATCGAGGAGATTGTAAGGACTTTGCTACTGTGACAGTCGCTATGTTGCGAAAGCTGGGGATTCGAGCGAATGTGGCCTGGGTGAGGCGTGGGGGGGCTTATGATAACCCGAATGAAGTGCCTGCTCTGACTGTATTTAATCATGCTATCGTTAGGGTTGAGTCGCAAGGGCGTGTCTTGTGGATTGATCCTACCAATTTTGTGAGTTTTGCTCACGGGCTTTTCCCAGATATTGCTGATCGATGGGTGCTCCCGCTTATGATTTCTGCCGAAGGTAGAGAGCGAATTCCCGGTATTGCGCCAGAAAGTAACAAGTTTGATTTTGCAGAAGAGATCCATTTTTTTGACAAAAAGCGTGTTATTGTTCGAGGTAAGGTTTTTCTGAAGGGTCCTGTAGCAATTGACGTGACTGGCATGAATTTAAAGATGTCTCAAGAGAATGTAGATTATGCTATCATAAGTCAGATTGCTGATGTGAATCGGATGGTTCATTGGAAAGTAAAGCCTTGTGATCTCTCTTCACGAATCGTTCAAGATTTTGCATTTGAATATGAGTATGAAAGCAGAAATTTAGAATTAAAAACAAATGGTGGAGCTGCGTATCTGCTCGCGACATCAAGTGTGGTGGCCAAGTATCTCACAAGAATTCAGGACAGGGTTTCTGATCTGCTTGTTTTGGGTCAGCCCATGACTCGTCATGGAACGACCTTGCTCAAGGGAGTGAAGCTCTGCGGCAAATTGAGTTTGGATTGTACCATGGATAATTCATGGTTCTCTGCATCCCGTCGGGTTTTGCAGAAAAAAGAAGGCATAGAAGTGAGTGATGTGCTGGTTGTAAAGCGGTTTTTGATCCCTAACGCGACATTGCATACGAAGGAGTTCCTTCGGTTTCAGGAGAAGCTGGAGCGTTGTTTTGACAAGGTGGCTCTGGTGTTTAAACGATAGTCGCTCTCCATGTAGAAGAAAGTCGGGGAGCATTAAAAGATTGAAGTGCATCGCGTTATCTTCAATGATGTTGCGTAGAGGATCTGTTATCAGGTAGAAATTCTGTAATGATTCGAATTGTATGCGCGACCGAACGTGAGAGTTTTAAGAAAGCAGTAGCAGACGCCTTTCAGGGTGTTGGCGTTCTTGCTGATGCGGGTGAACTCGTCTGTGTAGATCTTGAAACAGACGCAGTTTTTGAGGGTCCAGGGCTTCGTATTGGACTGGTGCTTGATCAAAGCTGGTCTGGGTACTCTGATTGTAGTGCTGTTTACGTTTTGCCTCTTGCACCGTGCGAGGTGATTCATCTTATACAAAGAGCGATTGATCCGCCAGTGCAGAGACTTGTACAGCATTTAGGTGCTGGAGTGGCGCTTGCGTCTCGGCTACTTGAAGCGCAGTTGCCCCGTAGGCTCCATACGGGTGTGTATGAGGTTGTGAGTCGTGTTTACACTGGAGAGCGTTCTGGGGGTGATTATTCGCATTGTGTCCAAGCCCACGATGGTGGTATTTTTTTTACGCTCTGCACTGTTGCAACATACCGTGATCTCTCGGTTTTAGGACAGGAGCTTGGAATGCTTATAGAGGCTCATGTTGATCCGGCTGATCTGCGTGTAGCAGCCTGTCTTACATCCGCTGAATATTCTTGGTACTGTCACATAGATGCATTGGGGAATGTGCATGCGGTGGGAAATGGGCAATGTTATACGTTGGAACATGGACAATGGCAGAAGCGAACTGCTGGTCAATGGCATAGTTTGGGTGATATGCTAGTCGTGTCGCCTGGGGGTGAGGGTTTTGTGCATGCAGTCGATGGCTCTTTGAGGCGATCAATTGTCGCGATGATTGAAGCTTTGCGAGAGACGTATCGGGATCTTTCTGGAGGAGGTATCCCGAGGGATGTGACATTTTTTGGAGTTGTGCAGTGCGAAAAGTCTCTATGAGGTTGCGTGAATGGCGAAGCCGTAGTAGCAGAGTAGGAAGATTATTTGTGTGTTGCACACGGGATGAAAAGGTAAACTGATGTCTGGACCAAAGATGAAGCTAGTGCTTGTGGTAGCGATTGCTGGGGGGATTGGAGTTTTGGGGAAGGCAATCGAGCTTTTTCCTACAGCTTCGAATCAAGGGTATGCACCTGAGCAGCCTATTCTGTTCAGTCATAAAATTCATACTGGAGATAATAAAATTCCTTGTCTTTACTGCCATTCAGGTGCAGAGAGGTCGCGTCACGCGACCGTTCCAGCACTTAATGTCTGTATGAACTGTCATTTGGTAGTAAAAACAGAGAGTCCCTTGATCCAACAAGTACAAAAAGCATACGAAGAGAAGAAGCCTATTGCATGGGTCCGTGTGCATGAATTACCTGATTACGTTTATTTTCCACATAAAAGGCATGTTGCAGCTGGCGTAGCATGTGAAGCATGCCATGGTGATATTGCATCTATGTCGCGCGTTGAGCAAAAGGGTGCGCTCACAATGGGTTGGTGTATGGAATGTCATCGTGGGGAGACAGCGCCTCCCGAAGTGCTGCGACGCATGTACCCACATGTGCAAGATCCGCATGGGCCTGTTGCGCCTGTGCAGTGTAGTACATGCCATCATTAAAAGAGGGATCGTATGGATAAGAAAGAAGATGGGTTTGTTCCACCTCGGCACTGGATAGGGCCTGAAGAACTGAAGGCGTCATACTGGAGTAATCCTGAGGTGCAGGCAAAGCGCGGATCAGAATTTTTTGAAAAGCCAATGGATGCTATCGCGCGCATGGATACGGTAGGGCTTGCAAGGCGAGAATTTTTGACTGTTATGGGTGCGAGTATGGCTATGGCGACACTTGCTTGTGCGCGTCGGCCTGTTCATAAGATCATTCCTTTTGTTGTGCAGCCTGAGGAGATAGTTCCTGGGGTGCCGAATCACTATGCATCTACCTGTGGTGAGTGCTCGGCAGGTTGTGGAACTGTCGTGAAGACGCGTGAAGGTCGCCCGATTAAGATTGAAGGTAATCCTCATCATGAAGTAAATCGTGGGCGACTCTGTGCGCGTGGCCAGGCATCTTTACTTGGACTTTATGATCCTGATCGTCTGAAGCTCCCTGTGCATCAGAAGCGAGGCGTGGTGCCTGAGGAGATGAGTTGGGAAGCGTTAGATGCGGCAGTTGTAAGGGTGTTGCGTTTAAGTATGAAAGATCAGGCACGTGTACGCGTCCTGACAGGCGCTGTGACAAGCCCATCGCTCCGTGCTCTTCTTAAAACGTTTACGGGGGCGTTTCGGCAAGGTGCGCATGTTGAGTATGAGCCGCTTGCAGTAGAAAGTCTTGCACTTGGTCAAGAATCATCCTATGGCTCGGCTCTCGTGCCTCGCATTATGCTGGATAAGGCGACTTATGTGCTTTCATTCAGTGCTGATTTTCTGGGTACAGGTATTTCGCCTGTTGAGCATGCTGGAGATTGGGCAAAAGCTCGACTGTCAGGTGAAGGCGATAAGGCACGCATGTCAAAGCTTATCTGCTTTGAAGCTCCTATGACAGTGACTGGTGCCAATGCCGATGAGCGATTTGCGATTCTGCCGGGCGATGAGCTGTCGCTTGCACTTGCGATTGTGCATTCGTTGATTATTGGTAAAAAAATAGGTGGAATATTTGATCCTAGTTTTCTTAAGACATTGGCGACCTATACACCATTGCGTGTTGCAAAAGCGACAGGTATTGAGGAAATTGTTATTCATAGAATAGCAGAAGATCTTGTTAAGCACCGCGGGGCAAGTCTTGTGCTTGCAGGCGGGACGCAGCCAGTAGCACTCCATGTTGTTGTTAATCTATTGAATTCCATTTTAGGAAATGAAGGTGTGACAATTGATGGTGTGCGTGATGTCAGTCTTGTCATGAGCCGTTATGCACAGATGTATCAATTGGTGCATGATATGCAGTCAGGCAAGGTTGATGTTCTTATTACAGTGGGTGTGAATCCGGTCTATGTGATTCCTGAAGAACAGTTGCCTTTTCAAGCGGCATTGAAGCGTGTGCAGACTGTTATACGGATAGCTCCCAATCTTGATGAGACAGCGCATGTGGCTGATTACGTGGTGCCTCGCGCACATTTTCTAGAAAGTTGGGGAGATTATGAGTCCCGTGTGGGGCTATGGAGTGTGCAGCAGCCTACAATTTCGCCGCTCCATGGGGCGCGTTCCTGTGAAGATACTCTTATTGCATGGGGGCATGCTTTAGGGGTTATCGCTGCGACTGATGCGCATGAGTATGTAAAATCCTATTGGAAAGAGCATATTTACCAGAAGCAATCTGCCGTGTCTTTTGAGGCCTTTTGGGAAGGCGTGCTGAGAGAAGGATTTGTTAAAGTGTCAAAGGGGGCGTTGTATGCACGGACGTTTCGATATCCCGCATTATCTGGGTTGCCTGAGTATATTGGTAAAGTTGCATTGGGTAATGGGCCAAGTGGCATAACTGCAACACTTGTTCTTACTCCATCGCACTCTTTGTTTGATGGGCGCCATGCAAATAATCCTTGGTTGCAGGAGTTGCCTGATCCTATTACATCGGTCACATGGGATAACTATGCTTCTATTTCTCCTGGATTTGCAAAAACGCTCGGTGTAAAAAATGATGATGTGATTCGTTTGAATCATACGCATAATCTTGCCGTTTATGTCCAGCCAGGGCTTCGTGATGGTGTTCTGCATGTGGCACTTGGGTATGGGCGTGGAGCTGCAGGTAAGGTAGGGACTGGAGCGGGGATCAATGCTTTCCATTGGGTTGGTTCTAGGGGTCCTGCGCAGCAACAGTTTTCAGGACAGGTCGTGCAGGTCGAGAAAACAGGTATGTTTTACCAGTTGGCTTCGACGCAATGGCATACAGCAACTGAGCATCGTCCGATCATTAATGATATAACACTTCAGGAATATCGGAAGGATCCAGCAGCGCATTCTGAAACAGATCCTGAGTTACGTGCTGAGACGCCAAGCATTTGGCCGGAACATACATATACAACCTACAAGTGGGGTATGAGTATTGATATGACAGCATGCACAGGCTGTGGAGCATGTGTGATTGCGTGTCAGGCTGAGAATAATGTTCCTGTTGTTGGTCGCGAACAGGTCCGGGTGAGTCGTCAGATGCACTGGATAAGGATCGATCGCTACTATAGTGGGGCGCCTGAGCATCCTGATGTTATCTTCCAGCCTATGCTGTGCCAGCACTGTGAGAATGCACCATGCGAAACTGTGTGCCCTGTGCTTGCGACTGTGCATGACGATGAAGGTTTGAACGTGCAGGTGTATAATCGCTGCGTCGGAACACGGTACTGTCAGAACAACTGTCCGTACAAAGTGCGTCGCTTTAATTTCTTTGATCACTGGAAGTCTTATGAGGGAACCATGAATATGGTTTGGAACCCTGACGTGACTGTGAGAACGCGCGGTATTATGGAGAAATGTACGTTCTGTGTACAGCGCATTGCAGATGCTAAGGATCGCGCAAAGGATGCTGGAGAAAACGTGCATGATGGGCAGTTTCAGACAGCATGCCAGCAAACGTGTCCAACGAATGCCATTGTTTTTGGGAATCGCAATGATGCCGCATCCAAGGTATCGCGATTAGCAGGGAGTGCGCGGGCATTTCGATCGCTTGAGGTCCTGAACGTCAAGCCAGCAATTTCGTATTTAACAAAAGTACGCAATAAGCCAGCGAAGGAGGCAAAGGCGTGACAACGATCTATGTGCCGGAAGAATTAGTTACTGGTGGGAAGACGTATGCGGATGTCAACAATGATATCGCCGCGCCTCTTGAGAGGTTTCCTAATAAAATTTGGTGGACCTGTTTCAGTGTAGCGGTGCTCTTTTTTAGTATTGGAGCACTTTTGGCAGCTGACATGTTCATGCGGGGCTTGGGCGTTTTAGGGCTCAATCAACCGAATGGTTGGGGGATTTTCATTGTTGATTTCGTATTCTGGGTAGGGATTGGTCATGCTGGGACGCTTATCTCAGCTGTGCTTTTCTTATTCAGGCAGAAATGGCGTACAGCGATCAATCGGTCAGCTGAAGCAATGACGATCTTTGCTGTTATGACAGCACTGATCTTTCCTGTGATCCATACAGGGCGGCCATGGTATGCGCTATTTTGGCTTTTGCCATACCCGAATCAGAGGCATCTTTGGGTGAATTTTCGGTCTCCTCTTTTGTGGGACGTTTTTGCAGTCGGCACGTATTTTACAGTTTCTTTGGTTTTTTGGTATGTTGGGTTGATTCCAGATTTGGCATCGATTCGAGATCGCGCAAAAAATAAATTCAGACGTTTTGTCTATACCGTTTTGTCCTTTGGCTGGAGAGGTTCTAATAAGCATTGGAGCCATTATGAAATGGTATCGATGATCTTAGCAGGTCTTTCAACACCGCTTGTGCTTTCGGTTCATAGTATTGTGTCTTTTGACTTTGCTGTCGCACATCTGCCTGGTTGGCATACGACCATTTTTCCACCGTACTTTGTAGCAGGGGCGATTTTCTCTGGATTTGCGATGGTGGTCACATTGTCTGTCATTGCACGTGAAATGTTCCATCTGCAGAACTATATTACCCTGGGGCATCTGGAGAAGATGAACAAGGTGATTATGGCGACAGGTCTTATTGTGGGCTATGCGTATTCATGCGAGTTCTTTATTGCGTGGTACAGTGGTTCACCATTTGAAGGGTTTACCTTTATTAATCGGGCGTTTGGCCCTTACTGGTGGGCATACTGGACAATGGCATGCTGCAACGTGATTATACCGCAGATTTTTTGGTGGAAGAAAGCGCGTACCAGTATTCCTGTTATGTTTGTCGTCTCGCTTTTTGTGAACATTGGGATGTGGTTTGAGCGCTTTGTGATTGTTGTTACATCTTTGCATCGTGATTTTCTGCCATCTTCGTGGAAGTACTATGTTCCAACATTGCATGACTGGGGTATTACGCTTGGCAGTTTTGGTTGGTTTTTCATCTGGTTCTTGCTTTTTTGTCGATTTTTGCCAGCTATTGCCATGGCTGAAATTAAGAGTGTGATGCCACACAAAGGGGGTCATCATGGATAAACGAGCTGGCTGTATCGGGTACTACACGGATGGGGATGCGCTTTTGGTCGCAATTAAAGCTATTCGGGCACAAGGTATCGAGGCGTTTGACGCTTACTCGCCTTTTCCTATCCATGGCTTTGAAGCAGCTGCGAATATTCGGAGATCATGGATTCCATTTGTGACTTTCGCAGGAGGGCTGACAGGGCTTTGCTGTGGTTTTATCCTTCAGTACTGGACGAGTGCTGTTGATTGGCCGGTCAATGTTGCAGGCAAACCATTTAATTCCTGGCCAGCGTTTGTGCCAGTGATGTTTGAGTGCACTATCTTGTTTGCAGCGCTTTCCAGTGTAGCAGCTATGTTCATTGTGAATAGATTGCCCAATCACCGGAACAAGGCATTTGATCCAGCGCTCACGCGTGATGCGTTTGCGCTTGTGATTGAGCCCGCTATCGAAGATGCGCGCGCACAAGCAGCGCTTGCAACAACGGGAGCAACTGGTATTCGTTCTGTTTTTGTTGAGGGGTGGTCATGAAGTATCTTCTTGCTGTCGTATTGCTGAGCTGTTCGCCGTCGAAAGAGAAGCCTCGCGTTATTTATATGCCTGACATGGTTTACACACCCGCGGTGAAAGCACAAAGTGAGCAGGCGCAGGTGCCGCCTGAAGGCACGGTGTCGCAGGACTATGCGCCCTATGCATACTCAAACGATCCTGATACAGCGGGTAAGATGCTTAAAAACCCACTGCAACCAACAGCAGAAGTCCTTGCGCGGGGTCAGCATGTATTTTCAACGTACTGCACTGTGTGCCATGGACCAAAAGGTGAGGGAGATGGAACGATTGTTCCTAAATTTCCTCGGCCTCCGTCGTTGCAATCAGATAAAATACGTACCTACACTGATGGCCGTATTTATCATGTCATTGTTTCCGGGCAGAACCTTATGCCTAGCTATGCATCTCAGGTTGCACCACTTGATAGGTGGGCATTGATTCATTATATTCGCGTCTTGCAGCGCGCTGAGCGCCCGTTGAAAACCGATCTTCCGAAGGAGTAACTATGGAACACAACTACCAGCTCTCAAAAGAGAGAAATAATATCCTTCGAGGTCTCATTGGGCTTGGCCTTTTGGTGGGCGCTTTAGGTCTTATTATTGACCCAGCTCGTGTGTGGGTCAGTGTTTTGCACAATCATTTTTACTGGATGAGTATTGGGATTGGGGGGCTTTTTTTTGCAGCTCTTCAGTGGGTTACGGGGGCTATGTGGAGTACGTCCATTAGACGTATTCTTGAAGCGTTTACAGCATACCTTCCCTGGGCGATTGGGACACTCGTGCTTGTTTTTTTCGGTATGCCGGATCTCTATATCTGGATGCATCCTGAGCACGTGATTGGAGACCCTCTCCTTGAAGGCAAATCAGGCTACTTGTCGCTTACCTTTTTTATCATTCGGAATTTAGGTGCACTCGTCGCTTGGATTTTTCTTGCACGCAAGATGGTTGGGTATTCTCTCGAGCAAGACGTGACGCGTGATTATGCTTTGACGCTCAAGAATAGATTCTGGACGCCTGTTTTTCTTATTGTTTTTGCCCTTACCTTTACAGCATCTAGTTTCGATCAGATCATGTCTCTTGACCCACATTGGGTGAGTACGATTTTTGGTGTGTATTGCTTTTCAGGTATGATGGTTGCTACGCTGGCTATGCTTTCATGCATGACGATTTTTCTGCATCATACAGGGAAACTGCGAGGATTCGTGAATGCCAATCACTTGCATGATATTGGGAAATTTCTTTTTGGGTTTATAGTTTTTTGGGCCTATATTGGATTTTCTCAATTCCTTTTGATTTGGTACACTAATTTGCCTGAAGAAACGACGTACTACATTCACCGTTTTCACGGTGCGTGGTTCTACGTGTCGCTTTTTTTACTTATTGGGAAGTTTATTCTTCCGTTTCTTTATCTTCTGCCTCGACATAGAAAAAGAAATGTGAAGTCGATGCTTATTATCTCCATCTACATGCTGATTGCACAGTGGATTGATGTACTTTGGATGATTCAGCCAGAATTCTATACCGAAGGGCCAAGTCTTGGATGGATTGAGCTTGGCATAACGGCAGGATTTTTTGGGCTCTTCTTCCATGCGCTTTTCAGTTTTTTCTCAAAGCACAATGTAGTCGCAATTGGGGATCCTCGGCTTGAAGAGTGTCTGAATCACCATCAGTAGGCGTTGCACGATCCTAGGCGTCTTTGACACAAGGGGTCCTGTATTTTCCTCAATGTGTCGACGGTAGTGCCAATTTTCTACGAAAATGTATGCCGTCTATACTCTGGCTTGTGTTGAAGCAATGAGATGATTTCGAGTGAGTGATTTTAGATCACTGAGGAGAAGCATGATGCAGGCTGCTATAAAGTACAGAGCGCCGCTCCACCAGAAGTGCTGGTACTTGAATATATGACACGTGCTGCTTATGATAAGGCCAATAAGCATAGAAAATCTTTGGAGGGATTCTAGAATGCTCCATGTGAGGGCTTGACTACGATCTTTTTTTGTCAGGAGTCCAAAAAAGAGAAGGAGAAACCATGCTTCAAAATAGCCCATGAGGATACGTGTTGGGATAAAGAGGGCCATGTGGTTGAGCTTGCTTTGTAAAGCAGTAAGGCTTGCTAAAAGGAGGAGTGTCCAGACCATGGGCATGGTCTGCTTCTTCTTGTAAAGAGCATGTAGTTTTGGAGATCGTGCCCAGTGTCTCATGCTGAGAGCGCAACTAACAGTTGGGATGGCGGCTAGAAGGATAGCTGTCCATGCCGGTGATTTTGGAAAAAGAGATTTCCAGATGCCTACGTCTGTGGCTCCAATAAAGAAGGCGATAGCGAACAGAAAGTAGAGTGCATAGGGGAAGATGTGCTGCTTATGCGAGAGAGGGCGAGGGAGTGTCTTTGGTAGGCAAAGGAGGCCTAGGGCTTGTGTGCCGATTATGAGGAAAGAGCTTGATAGTTTCCATAATGGTGCATGGCGGAGCATGAATATGCCCATGCTTATGAGAAAGCTGAGGGCCAAAGCAATCTTATGGAAGATTTCAAGCCGGACGAGGTGGGAGAGGGTGGGGTGAGCCGCTTGTAGCATAGGGAGGATGCCACCTAGGGTGACTTGGATAAGGAGCCCTGCAATATAGAGATATTCGTTCTGAGTTTGGATCATCATGACTGAGCCAATAAGAAAACCTACCCATGCTCGCGCAATAAGGAGGCGTCTATGATGGGTGTTGTCATAGAAGGCGCCCCAGATAGGGAGCATGAGGCATGCGAGGAGTGTTGGTGCCGCGGTTGTGAGTAAAAAAGAGGTAAGGAGCTTGTACTCAGATGGCGTCAAGGTATTGATGCCCATACTGAAGTACAGTTTTGTTTTGGCCGTCATTGTGGGAAGAAGGTCAAAAAAATGGCGAGATTGTTTTCGAAGTGCACCTGATGCAAATGGTGTAATACCTGACATACTGAGAATAGTTAAAAAATAGCTTATCCTCGTGTAATAGAGTGCATTTTTGTTTATACTCAATCTATTAGACATAGATCAAGGGTAGCTCTGTTATGGCTAGCCGCAAAGTAATTTTAAAGGGCGGTCTGTGATATTTGTTATTTTTTTTACTCTTGCTGCCTACGCTGCTGCGTACGAAAATTGCGATGATGTACGGATACAAAAAGCGTCCGAGTCACGGGATGATGCGTATTATCGACAGGCATGTGACGAATATGCAAAGGCTGTGAGATTGATCCTTTCAGGCAGTCCGCGCTCTACTGTCGCGCATTTTCAAGATATCAAAGAATTAAACGATTTTTTTTATAAACTAAGAGTGATGGATCCGCAGGTGGAGGACTTTACGTATGCAGAATACAACCGCATGCGAGAAGCGTATTTTTTGCAACTTCATGCGTATACTGAGAATCAGGACGAGCACGGGTACAAGGAAATAATTGCACACTATAATGCATTTATAAAAAATGCTAATCATTTTGTTACGGTATTTAAAGATGCAGCAACCGTCATGTTTAATGCATGCAGAAAGGAATGTGGCGAACAGGCTTCTCAGTGTATTGCTTTAGATACAAGGTATTTCTTTATGAGTATAAGTAATAACAAAAAGGCGGCTGCTCGATGCTTGCAGACAAAGAAGATGCTCGATGCCTGCAGTGCTCGTTTGATATCATTGCAACAAGCTAGAACATTGACAGATGTGGCAACAGCTTTGGCGAATAAATCGATTGACGCAGCTATGCTGGAGCTTCATGCAGAGGAAAAAACAACAGCAGCGGCTCAAATGATACAGCGGCAGTGGAGGAGAGGTGTGGCAGTTGTGCAAGCGAAAAAGAAGGAGGAGGAAGCAGCGCTACACCAAAAGCGTATTGCTGAGGAAAAAACAGCAAAGGTAATAGCAGAAGCGAATGCGGCTAGGCTAGCAGCAGAGCGAGAGACAGAGCAGGAAAAACGTAGAGTAGAAGAGCAAGCGGTCGTTGCGAGACAACAAGCAGAGAAGCAAGAAGCAGAGAAGCAAGAAGCAGACAGCCTTAGGACGGAGCTCGGGCATTTTGATAGTATTCGAAGTAATTTGTTAGAAGGCATTAAGCGCCAGAGTGAATATAGTCATTTAAAGACCGCTCATTTAGAAAAATTAAAGAGCATCAAGAAGGCGTTTATAAAGGCAATTCAAAAGCATTTTGATGAACAATCTGATGTTAATGATTTAGCTACATTAGTTCAGCGGCTTGTTGACCGGGAAACAGATGCTGAAGGTTTGTTGCGTGCGATAAACGCGTCCTTAGGTGAAGGTAGCAAGATTCCGATTACTGAGATCACTCTCGCTTCGGGTATTCGGCATTTTTCTGTTATGAATTCTTTTGGCTCGCTATTTGCTAAATATAGCAAGAATAATACTTTTGATACTGAATTCAGGAGTTCGTTAGCAGGGTTTCTTCGTGAGTATTTGCTTCATCCGGCCGACATTGATTTAGAGAAGGTACAGAAACATGCGTTAGAAGAGGTTTTAGGAAAAACTCTTGCTGCAAACATTAGCGTGAATTTTGAAAAAATTCATTTTGAAAATTTTACAAATATTAATAGTACAACTCAGGATGGCCTCAAGAGTGCGCTTTTGCAGGTGACGAAAACAAAAGACTTTCGAGCTCAAATGGCACATGCGTATTTAGAGTGTCAGAAGGGCAAGCTGAGTGACGATCTTGCGAATTGTACAGTAGATGGGAGTTACTTTTATTTTCATTGCACGCAGGACCCTGCTGATTTTTTTGTGATTCCAAGAAAAGTAGGTATTCATGAGCTTTATGTAGGAGAACAAGGGACATTTAAGGACCATTACTTGTCCTATGGCGCTGTAAATAATCAGGATAGTCCTGAGCTATTGCGAATCATAAGAAAAGAGTCGCCATCATCTGCATGTGCACAATACAGCGGCGGTATAAAAGAGGGGCAGATCATGAAGGTGGGGAGTGATCTTGTCGAGCGAAATATTGAGCAAGAAATTTATCGGGATCCTTTATGGCAAATAGGGGATATGCCTGGTTCAGAAAGCGGCGTATCGTGGAAATTTCTTTGCAAGGACGGAGTCTTTGGCCCTTCGTTTATAAGTACTTTGAGTCGTGTAAAATATGCTGGGACAGTCTTGAGTCGACATGCGAAAAAAATAAAAAAACAGCCAACTGATGAATTAATTAAAGACATTCCTGGTTGCTTTGTTAGGTTATTTAGTCAGGTTTCACAACTCCATAGAAAAGGATTTTTGCATAGAGATATTAAGTTACAAAATGTGTTATTTAACGAAGCCGTGACATCTTCTATGGTAGATGAGTGCAACCTTATAGATTTTGGAGCTTCGGTTCGTTTTGTTGATGGGCGTATTGAATCGCCTGGATTTAATGCAACGCCAGACTATGTTCCGTTTGTGGCAGATACTTTAATGATTAACGCATTGAGAGCGTATCAAGAAGCGTGGATTAGAAAAGAGCGACCAAAGATGGGTGAATTTTTGGGTAAATATGTTTCCGAGCATCCTGAAGAGCAACGAGTTAAAGTGGGGCATTCGCTTGAAAAAAATGACTTTAATAATAATGTAGAAAGAATTTTTAGTCGGAGCTTGGATTATTTTCAGCTCAGTCAACTTCTGTTGCGATTGGTCGACACACCAAAAGATTCTAAAAAAATTAATGTTTCTGAGAGTCTTGAGGGTTTTGTTGAGAAGCTTAAGAATTCGTCAGGTGTCCCTGCGGCTACAATAGAAGGATTCTTCACCTCGCTGAGTCTCAGAGTGCAACCGAAAGACATACAGCTCATGAAATATGCGCAAACAGTTTTCGTTGCGACGGGTCCTCGGGGAAAGGAGGCTCAGCAAGTAATGGATTACGCATTTTATTTTGGTGCGACGGGTCCTAGGCTTACCGGAACACGAGCTGAACCTACACCAGCGATTCAGCTGATCGGTAATGCTCTTGTTGACGAAAGAATTAAAGTAGCATGTCAAGATAAATATGCTGGATGCGAGAACTTGAAGGTTACAGATAAAGGTGACGATAAGTACTTTATATATGGAAAAATTGCGAGTATTCGCTACGCTGCAATTTCAAGAATACGTCGCGATCAGCCTGTGCAGAATTTAGGGGATTATGATGCTTATATTAAAAAATTAGAGTCTGAAGATCCTCAGAATAAATGGCTGCCTGATCTTAAGTACTGTCGTAAGCATGTGATGCAAGCGATAGAGGCGAATTCTATAGCTAGAAGCTTTATCTTGGATGTTATGTTTTTTCACCCGGATCCGGCTGTGCGTGGCGCTTGTTTGCGGGGGTCTGCGAATCAAGCAGTGCTGAATATTTTGAATCAAAACAGTTTTGTTGAACTGCCATCCGTAGCTCTTCCGTCAGTGGCCGGAAAAAAAGCTACCACAGGCCCAAAAGGAAAATAATTAAGCTCACATTCACCCACATAAAAAACCTTATCCACTTGCCGCCGCGCCAGTACCGTATGAGTTCCACGAGTAGAATGAGGTCCATGGGGATCGCTAGGTAGAGTTTGCTACCGGGGATAAAGAGTGGGGCCATGAGTGCAAGGCTCATATAGCACAGTGCCCAGATGGCAATTTGCCTGATGGTGCGTTTTGGGCCATAGCTGACAGGGAGGGTGGGAATTCCTCCAAGAGCATAGTCCTTGGAGTAATGGAGAGCGAGGACCCAGAAGTGAGGCATTTGCCAGAAAAAGAGAATGAGGAAAAGGTAGATTGCGCCTGGTAGAAAAAGGGAATGGATATGCAGGGGCTGGTAGGCGCGTGCAGCAAGGTACCCAATGTAGATAGGAATAGCTCCTGGGATAGCGCCGGGTACGGCAGCATGAGCAAAATGTGCCTTCCACCAGAGCGTATAGAAGCCATTGTAGAGGATGACTGCAGTGAGGCCTAGGCCAAGGAGGAGGGGGTCAATGGCTGCGAGTGCTAGGAGGCCAAAAATGATGGTGAAGACGCTGAATGCTATGGCTGCAAATAAGCTGATACGGCCAGAGGGAAGAGGGCGTTTGGCTGTGCGGGGCATAAGAGCGTCACGGTTTATTTCTTGGATTTGATTGAGCGCTGATGCACCGCAGCTGAGCAGAAGAAGGCCTATGAGGGTGAGAAGTAGGCGAGGGATGTGGATAGATTGATCGAGGGGTTTTCCAATAAGGAATCCTGCAAAGACGCTGATCAAGACGAGGGTGACAATGCCTGATTTGGAGAGTTCGCGGATAATGCGGAGGGTATACATCGGCGGAACATAGCACAAATGATTGAGGTGGGCGAGCTGGCGTGGTAGGTGGAGGAATGCGCTTGTTGCTTTTATTGGGATGCTGCTTTGCTACAACACTACCGCCAGCTCTTGAAGGTGTGAGTATTCATGAAAAACTGGGTGCGCAGGTCGATGGGAATTTGAGTTTCTATAATGAGCAGGGGAAGAGCGTGCTGTTGCGGGATGTTATTACGCGACCAGTCATTCTCGTACTTGTGTACTATGAGTGCCCTCATTTATGTACCTTTGTGCTCAATGGCCTGATCGAGGGACTTAAGGGAGTGCAGGAGGATGTGGAGCTTGTTGTGATTAGTATTGATCCAAGGGAGGCAGCAGCTGTGAGGGCTGGGTCTGATCTAGCGCAAAAGAAAAAAGACAGTTATGCTGTGGCATATGGGCGAGCACATGCTGGTTGGCATTTTTTTACAGGGGAAGAGCGGGCAGTGAGAAAACTTGCTGATGCCATTGGATTTGCATACCGTTATGATGAGAAAGATATGCAGTATGCGCATGGTGCGGGTTTATTTTTTCTTGGACCATCAGGTATACTAAAACGGTTTTTACCAGGTGTATCCTTTGCTTCAAGGGATATACGCTTAGCGTTAGCTGAAGCTGCTGGAAGTGGGCACAGTTCGTCGCTTGTGCAACAGATGCAGCTTTTTTGCTACCGTTATGATCCAAAAGCGCGTACCTATTCAGTAGCTTTGATGCGACTGATGCGTGTTGCGGTTTTAGTGACAGTCGGTCTTGTTGGGACGTATCTTGGGCTTTTTTGGAGTGGTCGACGAAGGAAAGGGAGCCGATGGGTATAATAAAGCAGGCTTTTATGTTGCCTCTGCAGGGGACAGCTGTTGCTGGGCGGTGGGACAGTTTATTTTTATTTATGCTTTGGCTTGCTGCCATTATGTTTGTGCTGGTTGTGGGATCTATGCTGGCTTTTGTCTGGAAATATCGACATAAGGCGTCAGACCGTACGACATACATTACTGGGAGTCATGTGCTTGAGGCAATCTGGATTATCGTACCAACGGTGATGCTTTTGGGTATCTTTGTGTGGGGGTACAGTGTTTATCGGGGTATGACTCAGGCGCCACGTGATGCAGTGGAGATTAGGGTTTTGGGTAAGCAGTGGGTGTGGTCATTTCAGTATGACAACGGGAGGACGAGTATTGGTGAGATTTATGTGCCGGTGCATAGGCCGACCAAGCTCATTATGACCTCGGAAGATGTGCTGCATAGTTTTTTCATACCAAATTTTCGTGTTAAACAGGACGTTGTGCCGGGCATGTATTCCTCAGTATGGTTTAAGCCAACAGTGATTGGGACGCATCAGGTTTTTTGTGCAGAATACTGCGGGACGTCACATTCTGGCATGCTCGCTAAGATCCATGTTCTCTCCGAAGCGGATTGGGAAGATTGGAATGAAGGGAAATCGCCAAAAGCTTTTGGTGATTCGCTTGTTGAGCAGGGGAGAAAGCTTCATGAGACAAAAGGCTGTGTGACGTGTCATACGGCGGATGGTACAGCGAAGTTAGGTCCATCTCATAAGGGGCTTTTTGGGAGTAAGGTAGAGCTCGAGGATGGGACGTTTGTGATTGCAGATGAGAATTATATACGTGGCAAGATAGAGAACCCTCGGGGTTCAACGAAGCGTGGTTTTACTCAGATGATGCCCACCTTTCAAGGGTTAGTCACTGAAACTGAGATGAATGCGCTTATTGCGTACGTCAAGAGCTTGGCACATTGAGGGAGAGAATAATATGTCGAATTATTTAGCAGCAAAAGGACTTCGGTCGTGGCTGACGACACTGGATCATAAGCGTATAGGGCTTATGTATCTCTTTTCTATCTTTGTATTCTTCCTGCTTGGGGGTATTTTTGCACTTATCCTTCGGCTTCATCTTTTTGGGTGGGGGAAGGATCTTTTGAGCGCTGATATGTATAATCAATTTTTTACATTCCATGGCGCTATTATGATTTTTTTAGTGATTATACCTGGAATTCCAGGCGCTTTAGGGAATTTTATTTTGCCGATTATGCTTGGGGCTAAGGATGTCGCTTTCCCTAGATTGAATTTGGCATCTTATTATATATTTATGGTGGGGGCGATTTTCGCGGCTTCAGCGCTTTTTTTGCGGGGGGCGGACGGGGGGTGGACGTTTTACACGCCATACTCAATTAGGACGAACACAACGGTACTTTTGGTGTTGACAGGTGCTTTGATTGCAGGTTTTTCGTCGATTTTGACAGCTTTGAATTTTATTATCAGTATCCATAAGCTTCGTGCGCCTGGCATGACGTGGGATCGTTTGCCGCTTTTTCTCTGGGCTTTATATGCAACGAGCATTATTCAGATTCTGGCAACGCCCGTGCTTGCGATCACTTTGGTACTTTTGATAGCAGAGCGGGTTTTGCAGATTGGAATTTTTGATCCAAAGCTGGGAGGAGATCCTATTTTATTCCAGCACTTTTTTTGGTTTTACTCGCATCCAGCAGTGTACATTATGATTTTGCCTGCTATGGGGGTGATATCTGAGGTGATTCCGGTATTTTCAAGAAAGCCTATTTTTGGCTACAAGGCCATTGCGTATTCATCTTTTGGAATTGCGCTGATAGCTTTTATTGTGTGGGGACACCATATGGTGGTGAGTGGGCAATCAGAGCTTGCAAACTTCCTTTTTTCCCTCCTTACTATGTTTGTAGCAGTACCAACTGGGATTAAGGTTTTTAGTTGGGTTGGAACTATGTACCGTGGTTCGATCCATCTCTATGCGCCGATGCTCTATGCATTGGGGTTTTTGGAGCTTTTCACTATTGGTGGTTTGACCGGTATCTTTTTGGCAACACTTGCCATTGATGTCCATATGACTGACACCTACTTTGTGGTTGCGCATTTTCACTATGTGATGGTGGGTGGTACTATTATGGGGCTGCTGGCGGGTGTGCACTACTGGTTTCCTAAGATGACAGGAAGACTTTATAGTGAACGAGATGCTGCTATTTCGTTTTGGAGCATTTTAATTGGTTTTAATGTTACTTTTTTTCCGCAGTTTATCCTGGGTGCGCAGGGGATGCCGCGACGGTATTGGCATTATTTACCTGAGTACACTATGCTGAACCGAGTTTCGACGGTTGGGTCTTGGTTTATTGGGTTTGGGTTTTTGTATTTGATGATCTATATGTGGAAGGCAGTTCGATATGGCAAGGCTTCTGGGTCGAATCCTTGGAGTGCTTTAACACTTGAATGGCAGACGAGTTCACCTCCGCCGACAGAAAATTTCGAAATAGATCCTGTTGTTACGGATTGGCCATATGCCTATGCGCCTGATAACGTCCATATGGCAGTGAATAAGTAGGAGGGGTTCTTTATGCGTCATCATGCACATCATTTTGCAAGTGCTGAAGCGGAGTTTGAGGCATCGAAGCAGGGCATGTGGGTATTCCTTGTCACTGAAGTTTTGATGTTTGGGGGCTTACTTGTGGGCTACGGGATATTTCGGAATCTATATCCCGAGGCATTTCATGAAGCCCATAAGCATTTAGCGGTGTCACTGGGGGCCATCAATACAGTGTTTTTAATCTCAAGCAGCGTGACCATGGCGCTTGCTGTTACATACACGCAGATGGGTAAAAGAGTAGCTGCGAGTTGTTCGTTGATTGGGACACTTACATTGGCTTTTTCTTTCCTTTGCGTCAAGTATGTGGAGTATAGCCACAAATTTCATGATGGGCTCTTGCCTGCGGGGTATTTTACGAATACGGAGCTCAAGCTGCCTGAGGCGCCGCTTTTCTTCTCTCTTTACTTTATGACCACGGGACTTCATATGCTTCATGTGCTGATAGGTATGGGTCTTTTGATATGGATTTTACGCCGGACATGGAGTGGGGAGCTTTCTTCGGGCTATTGTACGCCAACAGAGTTGGTTGGGTTTTACTGGCATTTTGTTGATTTGGTTTGGATCTTCTTATTTCCTCTTCTTTACTTAGTGGGGTAACATATGGCGTCACATTCTTCAGGGCCTCATCTTTCTGTTCGGTCGGTTCTTTCATTAGGCGGGCTCCTTTTGGTGCTGACGCTTGTGACTGTTTTGGTTTCCTTTGTTGATTTAGGAAAGCTTAACTTTTTTGTCGCAGCCCTTGTTGCCATTTGTAAGGCGACGATCGTGCTCTATTTTTTCATGAATCTGCGCCATGATAGTCGAGATAATGCAGTCATCTTTTTGACATCACTAGTGTTTTTGACAATTTTCTTTGTCCTGACCTCAGTGGACGTTTTCTTTCGGGGTGATGTGAAGGTCAAGGGTGCATTTTTTCAAGCAGTTGCTTCTGTTACCAAAAAGCCATGGATCAAAACGCCTGAGCTTGTGGCGCATGGCAAGGAGCAGTACGCCATCCAATGCGCTATGTGCCATGGGGCAGTAGGTGCTGGGAATGGGCCTGCTGCAGCAGCACTTGTGCCTCCTCCCAGGGATTTTACCAAACCTGATGGTTGGAAAAATGGCCGTAAGGCGACAATGGTTTTCAAGACTTTGAAAGATGGTTTAGCAGGCTCCGCAATGGCTTCTTATGCAACATTGCCTGAGGATGACCGTTGGGCTTTGGCGCATTATATTATATCGCTAGGCTCTGAGCCTCCAGCCGATACTGCGGAGGATTTTGCAGTCATTGGTATTGATCCTAATAAAGAAGGCAGCACAGTTATTAAAGAACCTAAAATAACTATTCGTCAGGCTATGGCACTTCTGCAGACATCTAGTAGTGGAGGACGCCTCTATACAGGTAGTGCTGAGGGGCAGTATGGGCAGCTTTGCGCATCTTGCCATGGTGACAAAGGTCAGGGCGGCATAAAAGTAGGTCAGTATGGGCTTTATGCAGTAACGAAGCCGTTTGACAGAGCTATGACAGAGGACGCCATTATTGCATCCATACGTGGAACAGCCCATCGCGTAACAACATTGTCACAAGAAGAGCTCACTGCTTTAGCAAGATTTGTGCAGAATGCAGCCAAGCGATAGTACAGCCGGCAAGTGCACCAGCAACTGTATCACTTAAGAAATGGCGGCCTGCCATAATGCGGCAATAGGCTGTTACTAGAATAAGGCCAAGAGAGATTGTGATAACAAACAGTCCTCCAAGCTTTGATGGTTTATTTTTGTACATTATGATGCAGGCAGCTGTACACATTGCTGCACTAAAGCTGGTATGTCCTGAGTAAAATGATGTGTAGTCAATGAAATTTGCGGCATGTTCCGTGAGCCCTGTATACACAAAGGGCCGAGGTCTTTGGACGATTGCGTGAGCAAGTTCAATAAAAAAGCCATTGATACAAGTAATACTAAAAAGCACTTTAACAAAGTGCAAAACCTTGCGTATAGAGGGGTAGGCGCAGTACATGGTTATAAGGAGGGCAAAAACACCTGATAAGTTTTGTGTCCATGAGGAGAAATCGTCAGCGAATCTGCTCTTCTTGTAGAGGCTAAACTGATCAAATGCCCAAAGACTGCCCGCCTGGCACGTAAGTTCATTGCAGTAGGGATGAATAAGATACTGCCGTGAAAGGAAAAGGGCAAGCCAGCTGAAAAAATAGACTCCAAGACGCATGGGCGTAGTTTACAAGATGCGGGGCATTTTTGCATGGTCATTCGGTCTCTTGACGTGGCAAAAAAAGTGGATCAGGATAAGCCGGTATAAGAGAAGGGGATACTATGATTGCATATGCAGAAGAAAAGCGTGCTGAAGGTATGATCGTAGGTGAGATTCGCCGAGCTAGGGTGATTGCTCAAGAGCTCTTTTGTTCGGATCTCTCTTTGGAAGAGATCACGAAATACACAAGGTTACCTCTTGAGGAGGTGAAATACTTGCACTCTATAACCATGATGAGTTCCAAGGAAATCAAGCCGGCTCTTGCAAAAGCTTTGGCTGATGGGGATAGTGCTTCGTTTATTGAGCTCTTGCGTGGGTATGTGCTAACGCATGATATACTGGACGCGTGTTCTCAGGCAGAGCTAGACCATGCTATCATTTATAATGCAATACGTGATGGGAATGTGGCGCTTGATGCGCTTTGTAAGATTATGAAGGTCTTTTCCTGAAGTTAGAGTATCTTGCAGCTATGGAGGAATGTAAAATGTCGCATCAAGTAGGTGGCCTTGCGCCAGAATTTCATGCAAAAGCGTACTGTCATAAAGAATTTCAAACAATTTCATCCGCCCAGTACCGTGGGAAGTGGGTGTGTTTGTTTTTCTATCCCCTGGACTTCACCTTTGTGTGTCCAACAGAGATTAGGGCCTTTGCTGAGAAGGAAGCTGAATTTGCCAAAGCAAATTGTCAGATTCTTGGATGCAGTACAGATAGCGAGCATTGTCATAAGGCATGGTTTGAAAGAGACCTGCCAGAGGTCAAGTTCCCTATTTTGGCTGATACCGCACATCAGATTGCATCCAGTTATGGGGTCCTTTTAGAGGATAAGGGGATTGCACTACGTGGGACCTTTCTGATTGATCCAAAGGGTGTTTTACAGTGGATGACTGTGAATGCGCTTGATGTAGGTCGATCAGTAGATGAAGTGCTGCGGACTCTTCAGGCTCTTCAGACGGGCTCATTATGTCCAGCTGATTGGCGTCCAGGTAAAGCGACACTGTCTTAAGGAGAGGCGGGGTTTTTTCTAAAAGACCCCGCTAACTCATACTTTCTTGCAGCTCGTCAGCCGCTGCATGTGCAGCGATCCGTGCCACAAGTTTATGCGTCAGTGATGGCTCAAGCGGAGCAAAAGCCATGTTTGTGGCATTCAGATTATCAAGGGCTGATCTTTCTTTGTGGTAACGGTAGAAGCCGCCAAGAACTGTGTCCTGAATGCTGGTGATTACGGGCTCTGCAGCGGCACCATGCACACGGTCAATTGTCACGAGGGCTTCTTGGAGCAGCAGGCTGCGCACGACTTGGCGGTGCTTGCCAATTTGCATCTTATTTTTATCGCGTCTATTGAGCTCAAAAAGTTCGTCTATTGATGCAATATGCATAACCCCCATCCCATAGGTGCCTGCATTATTTTTCATAAACAATGAAGGACGCGTTTTAATGCCCTGTTCTTTGTATCGTTTGGTTAATCGGTCAAGGAGAGTCTGGGCTTTTTCAGCAAGGGCATCAAGTGATTCGCTTAGGCTTGGGGCTGCCTCATAATCAACAGTGAGTTGAAATGGATCAATACCAAGCAGCGCAGCAACCTTTGTCGCACGTTCATTATACTTTGCAGCATGGTTGCTCTTGAGGCGCTTATGCCAACCAAGCATATAGCTTGGAACAATTGGCTGGATAGCATGATCAAAAGATGTCGGGTAGCCCTCAGTGCAGTCATTGGTTAAAATAATAAGATCTGGAAGGAGGCTTTTTGTTCGAAGCTTATTGTTTTCTAAAAAAATAGGCTCACAAAGGACGTCTTCCTTAGAAAGAGATTTGATTATAAGGGGCTCCCCAATTGGTTTGATCCAGCCAAAGCCTGTCTGTATACCGCACTGCTTAAGCATATGCGCTAATGTCAAAGAGCTTTCTAGCGGATTCAGATTTTTTGTATGTGCCTCAGGGATAATAAGTACCCTCGATGGTGTAAATGGTTGCAACGCCCGGGCTAGTATTTTTGGATCTGGGTTATGTAGCAGATGGAGTCCCGCGGGGAATAGATTGCAGTCAACGCTCGCGATTTTATAGCCGGCATGACGGATATCCACAGAACTTGTGAGTGGGATATGACGCGTAGGTGCAAAATAAGCATCGAGCGCATCAGTATGAGCAGTTATCACTGATTCAAGCATGACCTTACCTACCATGATTGATAAGAGTCGCCAATAGCATTGTATGAAGCAAAGTGATGCATGAGGCTCTAGGGTAGCTCAGTGACGAGAAGAGGTGTTGTTGTATGCAAGGCTTTGCTTGGCTCAAAAAAAGCAGTAAGTTGCAGTGTATGTCAATATGACTAAGCCTCCAGAGCCCCCACCGTAATTGCCGGGGGCACCTGCGCCAGCAGTGGTATTGCTGCCGCCATTATACCCGCCGCCAGGATAGACTGTTGTCACTCCTGCGCTGCCAAAACTTCCTCCGTTTGCACCAATACCGCCTCCTCCGCTACCAAAACCGGAGGATGTCAAGATAGATGTCGCCTCTTGACCACTTAGAATCTAGGGGCGGAAAAGAGATAAAACCATATGGCACAGCCAAAGTATTCCGAAGCATTCAAAAAATCTGTTGTTCAAAAACTTCTAACCAGGGGGACCCAGTCAGTCACATCGATCGTA
>CAIUGE010000115.1 GCA_903898645.1 Oligoflexia bacterium
TGCCAAAAAAGATTACACGTTTTCTATCTGCCAGCAAGATCACCGGACCTAAATCCGGACGAGAAAGTATGGAATCACCTGAAACATCAGGAGCTCAAAAGTCATCAAGCTTCTCATCTTGAGACCTTAACGAAATTGACGAAGAGCAAGTTGAAGAAAATATCAAAGAACAAAAAAACTCTTCGAGGTATTTTTTTACGTTCCAAAATTGCAAAATTTATGAAATAATCCTACAGGGCTGTATCTATGCCCACTACCAGCACGCATCCCAATGACACAAATTCAACCCATCATCGTCCAAAGAAACTTCACATGGAGCAAGAACTCCTGTAGACAGATAGGCAATCCTCTGCGATGTGCGTTTCAAGATTCAGCTAACGAAAGATAGACCACTCGCTTCCACCAGCAGGAGCTGGGCATCACCCAAAAGCCATCTTTTCTTTAGAAGCTTCTGCATCATCCTGGCACAAAAAAAACGACGCCTTGCTTCACAACAAAGCCATCGTGCCATTCTAGCCTAAGCTACACTCATACTGTATATAACTTGATTCGTTCAGAAAATAGCACAAACCTATTGCAATTATTCTTTTTTCCTGTAGGATGCTTGCATCAGCAACATGACGAGCTTCAAAATAAATTTACTTGACGAGACAAAAGAGGAATGATCATGGCGTTTGAGATCAAAGTTATCAACACCCAGGAATCTTTAGAATCTACTCGAGCTCTCTGCCAAGAGCTGCGGCAAAAACTCACTGCCTGTAAAGCATCTCTCGATCACTACAAAAGAAAAGACCAACCTGCATTCTCGCAATGGTACACAACAAACCTTCCAGAGGAACGAGAACGAGCAGCTCGCACCCAGTATGCAAATGAGCTCCTCAGCCTAGTTCACGAAGTCGAAGAGACAGCATTCCTTGAAATGATCAGCGACAAGAAGGCATATAAACTGGTATTACAACGAAAAGACCCAGCCTACATAGCTAAAGGCAAGCAAGCCGAAGAAGAATTCATTAAAATACTTACCTCTGCATTTGGCATGAATCCGGAAGACTTCCAAGAAGGAATCCCTCCTTTTGATTATCAGGAACCACAAGACATATTCACCCCCTTAGATAAAGCACAGGATCTCTCAGAAAGCGACAGTGCTCACTTAAAAAAAACCTATCGAGATTTAGCCAGAAAACTCCATCCTGATAGCAATCAAAACCTCTCCGCAGAAGAAAAAGAGCTATGGACCGAAGTACAAGATGCCTATAAAAATAAAGACTCAGACCTTTTAGAACATTTAGCAGCCCAGCTCGAAGGACACATAACTGGATTTACTGGTGTTACAAGTGAAAAAATGCTCCAACAAATTGCACAAGGCCTCAAATCGCAACTTCGTTCCACAGAAAAACTTATTCGCAAATACAAAAATATTCACGACTGGGACTTTGCTGCGATTTTAATAGATCCAAAACGCTTAAAAAGACGCCGCCTTGCAGTCGAAAGACGATGCGACAGATTTGCAGCAGAAGTTGAAGAAGGCATCGCAGCTCTTGAAGCGCAAATTGAACAATGGAAAAAACCAGCGGACAAAAAGAAGCCCACGCGCAACAGATCGCATTATAAATCCGGTAATCCTCACTCATCTGGCCCGAGTACCTAAACCTTAAACTTGAGAGTTGCGCCAAATTATAGCGCATCAAGTCAAAATAGAGAACAAAAGCCTCTTTGACTGTATTCTGCGGATATTGGTCATTTTTTTATAGAAATTACCGTAAAATTCAAGGTTTCTTAGAGATTTCATATTGAA
>CAIUGE010000116.1 GCA_903898645.1 Oligoflexia bacterium
TCCGACAAATCAAAGAGGTGATCGAAAATATCGAGCTGGAGAGAGAAAGACAGAATCAGGAATGGGTCTCTTTGGCCGCATGAATATGGATGTGGGAGCTACTATAAAACTTAGCATCAACTAAAAATGGGACATGCTCGTGCGGCGCCTGCGAATGCTTTAGATGTGAATGAAAATGTCGCAGTGAGCGGCAATATAACCGTAATAATGAGAAATATTTAAAGGCAACAAATGGGTATGCCGCACTTCCAGGCGGGCTATTGCTCCAGTGAGGAATTGTATCTCCAGCGATGAGCTCAGGTCCAACCGCTATAACAGCTGTAACCTTTCCGATATCGTTCTCGTATGTGCCATATAATGTGGTGGCGACCATTTCAGATGCTGATTATGGATACGCTACTGCAAATGGAGCAAACGCAACTCTTGTCAGTGTCAATAATGCTAATAATTCAACTCCATTTATTTCGACATCATTTCAATTAACTCTAAAAGCAAATAATGCATTTTCTGCTACAATGTATGTCTACTGGATGGCCATTGGTCCTGCGTAGTCGTTTTTCTTCCTCTACACTCTCTAGAATTCCTTTATTCCACGATCAAAAATATTACTAAAAGCATTTTTAAGATCAGAAAATATACCCCAGAAAGACCTTGCAAGCGATTTTCAACTGAGCATATAATTATCAGTATATGAATACCACAAAACGCCGAGCACTCCACCATCTCTCTTTGTTTGCATCGCTGTTTGTGATCCCTGTATATGCATCGAATCTCACAACATTCACAGCAGGCAGCCCAATCTCAGCATCTCAAATCAACAACAACTTTTCATTACTGAATGCATCAGCCTGGTCTCTTAGTGGCACAAGCCTTTCCTATACAACTGGAGCAGTTGGCATTGGCACAACCGCTCCGACTACAGCACTGCAAATATCGGTTTCAACAAGCAACACCGCGCTCCGCATTACAGATACGACTCAAGCCACCAACAAAGCTCTCACAAGTGACGCTAATGGCAACGCAAGCTGGCAATATCAAGGCGGGCTAGCGAACCCAAGCGTAATAACCAATAGCTGTGGAAGCACAAACACGAGCTGGACATCCGTCTCAACAACTGCATCAGACTACCAAGCAGGCGGATGCCTCTACGTCTTGCCATCAGCTGGCACCTACTTTATTAGCGAACAAGTAGCCTACAGCTGGACATCAGGATGCGCAGACGTATTCGCAACGCTCACTGCAGTGGGACAAGCCTACAGTATCGTGGCAAAATCAACGGATGGACGACGACAAACGTGCGCCGCAATGGATGTTTGGTCGACCGAAACATTTGTCATTGTTGTCAATGGCGCAGTAACAGTAAGAGCTCAACACTACCAAAATAACGGTAGCGGAGCGTCAGTCTCAACCCTCTTTGTCAACGGCACAGCCATCAAAATTAGCAATTAACGCGATCAATAAATCAGCCCCCCCACGAACCTTTTCATTGCAGCCTGGACCTTGCCAGAACCTAGGGAAGATAGTCCACTCTACTGATGACAGCCTGCACCATACCTTCCGGCATTGGCGTCATCGATTCTACAATAAAACAGTCATACAGCAGGCCTTGAGCCAACCAAAGAGATGGGGTGACCAACGGGGCTCGAACCCGCGACATCAGGAATCACAATCCTGCGCTCTACCAGCTGAGCTATGGCCACCACTATGCAAACGTGCTAGCATCCTTAGAATGTGTGTGCAAGGTAAAAAAAAGCATTGCGCCATTGCACCCTGGAAGATAGTTCATCGTTGAGAAGAAGGAGTTTGTATGAAAGGTCATAGTTTTGAAGCGAAGCGAGAATTAACCGGCACCAATTACCAGTACTTCCATCTTGGGGACCTTGGGGATAAGCTGCCGTTTTCTCTCAAAATACTCTTAGAAAATCTTCTTCGCCATGAAGATGGCGTTATCGTAACGCGAGACGCCATTACGTCTTTGGCCAACTGGGATCCGAAAAGCGAGCCCAATTATGAGATCCAATTCATGCCAGCAAGAGTCCTCCTCCAAGACTTTACGGGCGTTCCAGCAATTGCAGACTTAGCCGCAATGAGGGCAGCCCTTGCACGACTTGGCAAAAAAGCATCTCTTATAAACCCACTGGTACCCGCAGATCTCGTGATTGATCACTCTGTCCAAGTTGATGAGGCAGGCAAACCGGATGCCGCAAGAAGGAACGCAGATCTAGAATTTCAACGTAACAAGGAACGCTACGAATTCTTAAAATGGGGTCAAAATGCATTTACCAATTTCCGTGTTGTGCCTCCTGATACTGGAATCGTGCATCAAGTCAATCTTGAGTATCTCGCATCTGTTGTCACGACGCGTAACCAGATCGCCTTCCCTGATACTTTAATCGGAACTGATTCCCACACAACGATGGCCAATGGTCTCGGTATCCTCGGCTGGGGCGTCGGCGGCATTGAAGCTGAGGCTGCTCTTTTAGGCCAGCCAAGCTCCATGCTTATTCCTCGCGTGATTGGTGTCGAATTGACAGGCAATCTCAAGCCCGAAGCGACAGCAACTGACCTTGTCCTAACCATCACACAACTCCTACGAAAAAAAGGCGTTGTTGGGTCATTTGTCGAATTTTTTGGCCCAGGCATCCTCAATATTTCTCTCGCAGATCGCGCAACTATTGCAAATATGGCTCCTGAATATGGGGCAACTATGGGGCTTTTCCCAGTTGACACAATAACAACCACGTATATGCGTCTCACTAACCGCAGCAAGCAAGCGGATCTCATTGAAACCTACTATAAGGCCCAAGGTATTTGGAACAACCCAACAGCTATTTACAGCGATACAGTCAGCCTCGATCTTGGCAGTATCGAACCTTCTTTAGCCGGTCCATCACGTCCACAGGACCGTGTACCACTTGGCCAAGCAAAAACATCGATGCGACATTTTGTCCTGAGCACTTTACAGAACAATCAGACGCGGAAAGAGTCACTTGAGGCAATCCCGCCTGCAACGCTTCTACATTGGGCTGACTCCTCGTCCTCAATGGAGAGCTTGCCAGAACTTTCAGTGCCACATCCTGACGCAGGTCTTGGACACCTAGGCCAAGCGACTCATGTTGCAGCCAATGGCGACATTTATCACCTTTGCCATGGATCTGTCGTGATTGCAGCAATCACCAGCTGCACAAATACATCCAATCCAAGTGTTCTAGTTGCAGCAGGCCTTTTGGCAAAAAAGGCTATCGAAAAAGGCCTTTCGGTCAAGCCATGGGTTAAAACAAGCTTTGCACCCGGATCCCAAGTCGTAACCAACTACCTCCAATCAGCAGGCCTTCTCTCTTCACTTGAGAAGCTTCGATTCCATGTCGTTGGGTATGGCTGTACAACATGTATTGGCAATAGTGGCCCACTCCAGGAATCCATTGCGCACGCTATTACGGAAGATGACCTCGTTGTCGCATCCGTCCTTTCTGGCAATCGCAATTTTGAAGGAAGAGTCCATCCGCTCGTGCAGGCAAATTATCTTACCTCACCCCCACTTGTTGTCGCCTATGCACTGGCCGGCAATATGAACTGTAATCTCACCCGAGATCCTCTTGGGTTCGACCAGGACCACAAACCCGTGTATCTGAGTGACATTTGGCCTACAAAACAAGAAGTTGATGCAGTTATTGAACGCCATGTCACACGTGAACAATTCCAATCGAGCTACAAAGATATTTTTTCAGGCTCCCAGCAGTGGAGAGAACTAGATGTACGTCAGGCAGAGCTCTATACATTTGATGCACGCTCAAGCTATATCCAGGAACCACCATTCTTTGCTTCTCTTGATAAGAGCGAAGTAGCTCCTATTGCAGCAGCACGTATCCTCGCCTTTTTAGGTGATTCGGTAACCACAGACCATATCTCCCCTGCCGGTAGTTTTGGTCCAAAATCAGCTGCTGGCAAGTACCTCTCAAGCCTTGGGGTTGCAGTAAATGATTACAACTCGTATGGCGCGCGGCGCGGCAATCATGAGGTTATGGTGCGAGGTACTTTTGCCAATGTGCGCCTTAAGAATAAACTCTTACCAGGAACTGAGGGCAGTATCACCAAGCATATTCCAAGTAATACTGAGATGAGTATCTATGATGCAGCGATGCGTTATCAGCTCGATACAACTCCTCTCGGTATTCTTGCGGGAAAAGAGTATGGCACAGGCTCATCGCGTGACTGGGCAGCCAAAGGTCCAAAACTCCTTGGTATTCGATTCATTATTGCCGAAAGCTTTGAGCGCATCCATCGATCGAATCTCGTAGGTATGGGCATCCTGCCTTTAGAGTTCTTGCCTGGACAATCAGCCACAAGCTTAGGCCTCACAGGTGAAGAATCCTATACGATTACAACCAAGCTTGCGAATATCAAGGTCCATAGCCTTATCAGCATTGTCGCCGAGAGTCCAAGTGGCAAGAAAACCTTTAAGGCGAAAGCGCGCATCGATACTCCAAATGAAATCGAATATTTTTTGAATGGAGGCATCCTACCGTTTGTGCTACGACAAGTTATTACAAAAGCATAACCGGGGGCATGAGTTCATGGCAGATCGGATCGAAAAAATACGCAAACTTGAGCTGGTCAAACGTTCGCTTGCATTGAGGCATAAGCTCAAAGTGCATGACAGTACAAAGGCGCCCGATAATCACGAAGAGTTAGCAGCATTAACACTAAGCAGATGGGAACTAGAAGACGAACTGCGTGCGATCGAAGAGCTTTTACTCTCTGATCGCACCAGGAATGTCGATGGCAAAAAAGGCATCCTGACGCGTGACAAAATGCATCAACCTCCTCCCCGTGATATCAGAGACCTCAGCGAACATAGCCCGAAACATTAACAGAGCTTGACAGTGGCTGTGACGTACGTTACGGTCGCTCCTTTTTTAGGAGTACGTATTGTGCACAAAAAGCCATCATTTTTCAAAGAAGCAAAGCGTCTCTTTTTTATTATTCGTGAACTGATCCACGGCAGTGTATCGCTTCGCACAATGACCCCTGCTGTTGCAGTTTTTGGGTCAGCACGATTCGCACCAGACCATAAGTACTGCCATATAGCGGAATCCGTAGGTAAACTGCTTGCTGCAGCAGGCCTCAGCGTCGTAACAGGCGGTGGGCCAGGCATTATGCGTGCTGCCAACAAGGGCGCCTTTACCCATGGCGGCGCAAGCATTGGTTGCAACATTGTCCTCCCAAATGAGCAAATGCCAAATGAGTATCTAAGCAAAACGATCACCTTTTATTATTTTTTTACACGAAAAATCATGCTCTCAAAATATGTATCAGGGTGCATCATCCTTCCAGGCGGCCTTGGAACCCTCGACGAGATGTTTGAGCTCTTAACTCAGATACAAACAGGTAAGCGCTTTGCTTTCCCCGTCATCCTTATGGGACGCGATTACTGGAAAGGACTCATCGACTGGCTCGAACAAACGGTCTGCGCCCAAGGCGCCGTACAACAACAGGAACTTTCATCATTTGTGGTCGTAGATGACCCACAAGAAGCTATTGATATCATCCAATCTCACCTCTCCTTGAAAAAAAGTTCAACTTCAGCTAAAGTATGGAGACAGAAGGAGGAGTAGAAATGAAGTCCTATCCAACAAGTTGGGAGCGAAAATACACGCCAGGGAGCAGCAAGACCGTTTCGAGTTTTATGACTCGTACGTTTTCTTGGATGTTTTTGGGCCTTATGGTTACAGGTTTAGTGAGCTACTTTACAACCACATCACCAGTGCTTTTAGAAACAATGACGACTGGCAGTACACGGTTCATCCTTATGCTAGCTGAACTTGGACTCGTTGTTTGGCTCTCAAGCATGATACGTACAATGAGTGCCGAGACAGCCATTTTCGCATTTTTGTCCTTTTCGGCTCTTAATGGGCTTTCACTCAGCCTCCTGTTTGTTATCTATACAGCAAGTTCGCTTGCACAGATTTTTTTCATTGCAGCAGGTGCATTTGGAGGCCTAGCGCTTTTTGGAGCAGTGACGAAAAAAGATCTCTCAGGTATGGGCAATTTTTGCATCATGGGTTTAATGGGCATGATTGCACTCACTTTAGTGAACATCTTCGTCAAAAGTGCAGCACTGGACCTATCGCTGTCTTTGGCTGGTATTCTGATCTTTTCAGGACTCACCGCATACGACACCAATCAGATCCGGAGCATTGGGCACAGTCTGCTTGCATCGGGCGAGCTTGATGAAGCAACTTTGACGAAAACAGCTATTTTTGGCGCGTTAACGCTCTATCTTGATTTCATCAATCTCTTTCTTGAACTCGCACGTGTCTTTGGACGCCGACGAGATTAAGAAAAACCAAGCTGACGGATTTTTGTATCACGCTCGATAACAGCATCCATGTTCTTTTTAGCATCAGTGAAGGCTTCTGTGAGCCTCGCAGTATCATTATCGACGCTCGATAAGAACATGAGCTTCTCTCGTGCAAATTCTGAAAGAGACTCCGTGCGTAGAATTTCATCGCGCACGGAGTCGATTTTTTCTTCATATCCTCGCAGTAATTCAAGCAAGCACTGCATCAAGTCCCCACTACATGATATAAAATCGTTTCGCAGCATAGAGAGCGTACTCATAAAAGCAGCACTTTTTATTGCATTAAAAAGAGCTTTTTTACTAAATGGTTTTTCAAGCACAGCAGCCACCTGAAGACCAAGCAGTGCTTCAGAAAGCGACGCCTCCCCAAGTACAACAATAGCCCCCCCATAACCCTGCCCATGAAGCCATGGCACAAGGACTGCACTCTCGTTCCCTGGAATCAAAAGCACATCAGCTCTTGGTTCACTCGGCGACAGAAGAGCCGTCTTCATAGCAACGCTCGAGGTAAAACACTTCACTTCATGATTCCGAAGAGCATCTACTAGCATTTGGAGCAAGATCTGGTCCGTATCGAAGACCACAATACGGAGCATGATTAGACTGTGTCCCAGGAATACCGTTCCCCAAGCGATGCCTCGTCAGCAAGGGATTTAATATGCTCATCACTATTATTGTCAATCTTACTGAGCAGCCCATGAACACGTGCACGCACCTGATTCGCAAAAGTTTTCAAAATATGAACCTCACTGTCGGCTTTACTCTGCTCAGTGAGTGATGTATTGACACGACTCAAAACGCAAGCAAACACAAAAAGGTCGATCATGATATCAGCAAGCCTTTTGATCGCAAATTGTTTACCAACAATATGTTTCCCATGTTTCCTGAGAATACGGTCTGCAGCCATCGCGAGGTCACGCACTGCGCCTTGAAAAAACTCAGCCTCATGAGCAATGACCGGATGGATACTACTTTCAAGTGTATGATGCCCAACGCCTGTCACCTGTGAAAGCATGCGCTTACTATAGTCACTCAACACACCAAAACCTTTGATAGGATCATGGAAGATGCCTTCCAGTGAAGAACCCAGATCAGAAAGCTGCTGTCCAACGTCATGCATGCCTGTGAGTGCAATAAAAAGACGCAGTATGTCATTTGTGCCTTCAAAAATTCTATTTACACGTGAATCACGTACAATCCGCTCATAGGGGAATTCACACATGTAACCATTACCACCTGCGATCTGGAGTGCCTCGTCAGCCGAACGCCAAAGAGCTTCTGTTGCAAAAACCTTACTGATTGCCGCTTCGACTGCATAATCCTCGTAACCCTGATCAACAAGTCCTGCCACCATGCTGACAACACTCTCTGTCGCATAGCAGTCAACGACCATGTTACCAATTTTTTGCTTCACAAGACCGAATTCAGCTATTTTTTGATCAAATTGAACACGCTCATTGGCCTGGATAGTCGCCATCTCAATAAGGCGCTTCATACCCCCAACACATCCGCCACCAAGACCTGTACGACCGCTATTAAGTATCTTCATAGCGACTTTAAAGCCCTTACCTACCTCACCAAGCACATTCCCTACAGGGACGCGCACCTGATCAAAACTCACTGTTGTTGTAGAACTTGCACGAAGCCCCATCTTATCTTCATGCGGACCTGTACTCACGCCAGGCATATCCCTCGTTACAATAAAGGCCGTCATCATACCTTCAGGTCCATCAGTGCGGGCAAAGACTGTATAAAATCCAGCAATACCACCGTTGGTGATCCATAGCTTCTGGCCACTGAGCACATAACTATCACCATCACGTACAGCACGTGTTTTAATACTGGCTGCATCTGACCCCGATCCAGGCTCCGTGAGACAAAAAGCTGCAATAAGCTCCCCTGTTGCTAGTCGCGGCAAATAGGTCTTTTTTTGCTCAACATTCCCGAAAAGCACAAGCCCCCGCATACCTATAGAGCTATGTGCACCTACCGTCAGTGCAACTGAGGCATCATAACGGGACAACTCCTGCAAAACGCGCGAGTAGCCCGAAGCACTTAGACCTAAGCCCCCGTACTCTTCAGGGATAATAAGACTAAAAAGCCCAATTTGACGCATTTCCTGCAAAAAGGCAGCAGGCAATTCACCAGCACGATCCCATGTTCGAAAATCCTTTGCATAGGGAGTAAGCCATGACGCAAAAGCTGCCATCAGATCTTTCAAAATACCCCTCTCGGAGTCACTCATTTTAGGAAAAGGAAAGATGATGTCTTGCTCAATATGCCCCATTGCCATAGAACGCACAAAACTACGCTGTTTAATTTCACTCATGACCACGTACCCCCAGGGTTAAGTGTACCAAAGAGCGCGAGAAAAAGAAGCGATAAGAAGACAGACACCTACGACAGCGACAACATAACGCATCATTCTCCATGCCTGATCAAGACAAGGAGAATAAGGACTTGAGGCTTGGTACATGAGTTTTAATGGAAGATAGGAAAAAAATGCCGCCGGACAAAAAATACTCGCAATGAGCGAGAGCGCCGTTACTAGATGCCTCCGCCAATGAAAAGCGCTTCCTTCAAGTCCTTGGATCTGAAAAAGCGCCGCAACGATGCAACCATAACTCAGCGAGAACTGCCAATGATGCACCCCGCCTACAACACATTGCAATCCGTACCCAAGCAAGGGGCCATAAAGGAGGAGCGCCGCAAAAAAACGAACATGACGCGCGACAGCAGCAAAAAGGATTGCCAAACACGCAATGCCATACGCCCTCACATCCCTCCCACAAAGAATAACTCCCCCAAGCAGACCGAGGATAAAAAAGATCACTCCATAACACTCAACAGCACGAGCACTCATACGCCCATCAGCAAGCACTCGATGCACAGCACTGACTCCATGTGTCTGAAATTTTTGGAAGTCATATGCTGCGAGCATAAATCGCATCGCAGTTACAAAGGAACTAATCGCTAGGACTGCCAAAACCCATCGCCCTGTGTGACAAGGTAAAAGCATTGCTGCAGGCAAAATGTGCATCCAACTACGCTCCCAAGGCGCGAGATAATACAAAGGCGCCAGTAACCCATACTGTTTTGGATGAATCACTTCGAGAACACATGCATCAACGCCCGTTACTGAGCGCAGGACCTGACGACGCGCTACCTGGTGCGAAAACCCATTGGCATCAATCCAAATGCCAAAACGAGCAGCTCGCCGAAATGCCGGATCCTCAGGCCGAACGGCGACTATCACGTAATACGCTCACGCAGGTACTGTGCAATCCCCCTCAGTGATTGAACAGCATCACTGCGCACTGCGAAATCCGCTAGTGCATCAAGACGCTCATCTAAAGCTGCAAGCTTCCACGCTACCTGCTGTCTCACCTGATTTTTCGCGTGCTCTAGTTGCGCATCTGTCCAAGGCCATACATCTGTACATTGACCCAAAAGAGCTGCAATAGGTTTTTTGAGCTCAGGCGAAGTCTCAAGCATTTCAAAAACAACGACGTTCACAAGCCCTTCCCTCAGATCCTGACAAAATGGCTTCTCTCCATCCTGTGTCATATCGAGGATATCGTCGATCATCTGGAATGCGACGCCAAAAACGCCACCAACATCTGCACACCATTGCTCATGCTGATGACTTGCCCCA
Source organism: Oligoflexia bacterium (assembly GCA_903898645.1). GTDB lineage: Bacteria > Bdellovibrionota > UBA1018 > UBA1018 > UBA1018 > CAIUGE01. The sequence goes on from CAIUGE010000116.1 coordinate 10,017, forward strand.
GCAAGATGCGCACCAACACGAGAGACCCACCGCATCAGACTCGCAGTTTTCTTCTGCGCAACATGCTCCAGATGCAGACGCGAAATAGAAACCTGACCCCGCGCTTCCAGCTGGAGCCATTCACCCACAACAAGATCCTCGACAGTCTCAGAAAGGCGTGCAATCAAATGAAGATTTCCCAACTGAGATAACTCAACCATGACTCGTGACAGCAGAACATCGCCAATTAAAACAGCCCGCACATTTCCAACACGTGCATTCAAGGTAGGATTGTGGCGGCGCTTCAAACTCTCATCAATGACATCATCATGTGCTAATGTTGCGGCGTGCACAAATTCAGCTGCACGCGCATAGGGAGCCAACTCTTCCAAAGTCCTCCCAAAAAAAGAACCCATTAAAAAACAGAGCAAAGGCCTAAACCGCTTACCACGAAAAAGCACCGTCCTCGCAACGAGCGTGTCAATTGTAGGCACAGATGCGACATGCAAACTCAGATCCAGTTGCTCAGTTGCACGTAGAACATCAGCAGGCAACCAATCCATATTGCTGACGCTACCACACTCACTCCGTCATGCGCATATATTTTTTTCTAGCACCCCCCTTTCTAAAAACCCCTTGCCTTCTTCCAGTAGATTGAGTAGCATTCCGCTTCCCAGGAACGAAAGTAGACACCACAACGCAGGTGAGCACTTTTATTCCGTAGGAACTTTAAAAAAACTAAAGAACTTGTTTCTTGAAAACACAGCTCGTGATGTGTATTACTGATTTCAGTATAAGGGAGTGGCAGATGGAAGTAATCAAGCGCGACGGAACTCAAGAAAATGTTAAAATCGAGAAGATACTTCATGCTGTCAATCGCGCATGTCGTGGACTTGAAAGCGTCGAGCCATTAGAAATTGCAAAACGCACTATTAGTGGCCTTCATCAAGGAAGCACAACAAAAGAACTTGATGATCTTTCTATTAATAATGCAGTAATGCTCATGGCCTACGAGCCAAATTACTCAAAAGTAGCTTCGCGCATGCTTTCAGAAAGTATCCGTAAAGAAGTAGGCCGAGACCAGGTGTTTCGCGATTACCTCAAATCAGCAACTGCAATGGGCCTTCTCGATCCAACGATTCTCAATCTTGCAATGAGCGATATTGTCTCACTCGAATACGCCATTCGTCATGAACGTGATGATTTATTCGAGTATTTCGGACTCAAGACCCTTGCCGATCGCTACCTCTTACGTGATCCTATTTCACGTCAAATTATCGAACGTCCTCAATGGCTTTTTATGCGTGTTTCACTCGGCCTTTCACGCACTATTGAAGAGGCAGTTTCTCTCTATACATTAATCAGTCAGTTTGATTATATGCCAGCAACACCAACTCTTTTTAATGCAGGAACGCGTCATCCACAGATGAGCTCGTGCTATCTTCTGACAGTCGCCAACGATAGTCTTGAAGGCATCTATAAAGCAATTACAGATTCAGCAAAGCTTTCAAAATACTCTGGTGGCATCGGGATCGACTGGACCCCAGTACGTTCAACAGGAACACTTATCCGCGGCACCAATGGCCTCAGCAACGGTATCATTCCTTTCCTTAAAGTATTTGACAGCTCTGTCCATGCAGTCAACCAAGGAGGCAAACGCAAGGGCGCTGCTGCCGTCTACATTGAACCATGGCATGCAGACATCGAAGCCTTTCTTGAACTCCGCAAGAACACAGGCTCAGAAGAGCGCCGAACACATAACCTGAACCTGGCACTTTTTATTCCAGATACTTTTATGAAACGCGTGGAGTCTGACGCACTCTGGAGTCTTTTTTCTCCTCATGACACCCCATTACTCCTGACAACATTTGGCGAAACATTCGAAAAACACTATATTGATTACGAAAAACAAGGAAAGGCCATCAAAACGATCCCTGCGCGTGAGCTCTATGCACGTTTTATGAGTACACTTGCTGAAACAGGCAACGGATGGATATGCTTTAAAGACACCTGCAATGAGCGGTCAGCACAAACAAAACTCCCAGGCGCTGTGATACGCAGTTCCAATCTCTGCACAGAAATTCTTGAAATTGCAACTGCGCATGAAACCGCTGTCTGCAATCTCGGGAGCATTAATGTTGCGCAGTATGTTGCAAAAGATGGCACCTTTGATTTCAGAAAGCTCGAAGCAGCTGCCTATACAGCCGTTACCTTTTTGGATCGCGTGATCGACATTAACTTCTACCCAACAGCTGAAGCAAAAACATCTAATCAAAAATGGCGCCCCATTGGCTTAGGCGTCATGGGTCTGCAGGATGCCTTTTTTCGATTAAAACTGCCTTTCGAATCGCCTGAGGCAAAAATCCTTTCATCACGCATAGCAGAAACAATTTACTATACAGCCCTCACACGCAGTATGGAGCTTGCGCAAGAAGAAGGATCATTCCCTGCATTTGCAGAATCGCGGTATACAGAACACATGCTTCAGGTACAACTCGCAACACACTGTATGCCAGCACTCCATTATGATTGGGATGCCCTTGCCCGCACTATTGCCGAAAAAGGACTCCGCAATAGTCTTCTGATTGCCATAGCTCCAACAGCAACGATTGCATCTATCGTAGGCAGCTACGAAAGCATTGAGCCTCAAATCTCAAATTTCTTCAAACGCGAAACACTGAGCGGAGAGTTCCTCCAAGTAAATCGCTACCTGATCCTTGATCTCAAAAGATATGGACTCTGGACACCAACTATGCGTTCGAAAATTATCGAGCAGGATGGGTCCATTCAGAATATCGAAGAAATTCCACTCAAGTTGCGTGAACTCTACAAGACAGCATGGGAGATCTCACAAAAAGCGATTATCGAAATGGCATCTGAACGCTCCGCTTTTATCTGCCAATCACAGTCACTGAATTTATTCATCGAAAATCCAAGCATCGGTAAACTGTCATCAATGTACATGTACGCATGGAAGCAAGGCATTAAAACAACCTACTACTTACGGTCCCGCGCACGGACATCGATTCAAAAAACAACAGTGAACAATGATATCGATGCAATTACCTGCTCACTTGAAAACCCCGGCAGCTGTGAAGCTTGCCAATAAAAGGAGACGCTATGATCCTATCTAAAGATTTAAATCTCACATTACGCCCTATGCAGTACCCGCAGTTTTTCGATCTATACAAAGACTCACTCAAAAACATCTGGACCACAGATGAGCTCGATTTTTCAATCGATTTTGAGCAACTGCGCGACAAGATTTCACCAGAAGAAGCCCACCTCATCCGCCGCTTGGTTGCATTTTTTGCAACTGCCGATAATTTAGTCGCCCACAATCTTGTCCTTAATTTTTACAAGCATTTCAATTCACCTGAATACCGCATGTTCCTAGGGAAACAACTTTTTGACGAAATGCTTCATGTTGAAACATACCTTCTCCTGGTTGATAACTATATTCCCGACATTGCCGAACGCACCGCAGCTTTCGACGCCTACCAGACTATTCCATCCATCAAGACAAAAGCTGACTTTTGCTTCCGGTACATGGATTCAATCTACGCAATTGACACACTCGAAACGGATACTAATCGCCGAAAATTTCTTGAAAACATTATTTGCTTTGCAGCCTGCGTTGAAGGACTCTTTTTCTTTGGCTCTTTTGCCTACGTTTATTTCCTCCGCAGCAAAGGCCTCCTCCCAGGTCTCGCAACAGCGACTAACTGGGTTTTCCGTGACGAAACCATGCATATCGAAGCCTCCATGCAAGCCATCCGCGTGATTCGTACCGAATACCCTCATCTCTTTGACACAGCACTCACAGAACGCATCTATACTATGATCGAAGAAGCGATCAACGTTGAAATGCTTTTTTGTCAAGATGCTCTCTGCTTTGGCGTCAATGGCCTCTCTTTTGACCTCATGCGTGAGTACCTTGAATATGTTGCCGATCAACGTCTCGTCCAGCTTGGATTACCAAAAAAATACCTAACCCAAAACCCATTTAGCTTTATGCTTCTTCAAGATCTTCAGCCACTCACAAATTTCTTTGAAAAAAGAGTCACTGAGTACCAGAAGGGGCTTGCAGGCACAGGATCTTCAATCGTTTTTGACGAATCATTTTAGCTTCGCAGAACAACTATTGATAGGAGGAACCCCTGCCTCCTATCTTTTTCAAATTACTTTGGCGCAAAGCAAAAAAATACTTTTTACCATAATCTGATCCAAAATGCAGATTATCTCAGTATTTTTTCTTTAATGTACGATAGTATAACTATATCCTTAGATAGAGCTATAAACTTGTGCGGAGCGTCTCATGAAAAAAATATGTAGAAATAGTCTGATATGCATTGCGCTCCATATAGCCATCATCCAAACCCCAACCCAAGCAACCCAACTCACCGACATATCAAATGACATGCTCCTTGAAATCGCGCTTCGCATGGAACCAGAAACGTACACAAATCTCGCACGCACACGATCTCGCTGGATCATAAATACGCTCCATAGCCAAAAGACAAAAAATATCTGGCATAAAACACATCCTCATTACGCAGAACAATGGTCAGATGAAATTGACTTTGATGAATACAAAAAAATAGCGGCCCTCTATCTTGATAAAAAAATCAAAATTTCACTTCTTCGTCAGGAAGAACTCCATGAGTTTACAAGCAATGAGTACGCGAAGCAATTTTCTCAATTAACACTCGCATGCAAGCCTGACTACAAACTTTCAGCAGGGTCCATTGCCCAACTTGCTCAGTTGCCAGCACTGAAAGAACTCGTTCTGACGAACTGCTATCTCAACGGGACAGAGAAAGCACTGGCCGAATCTTTTCAAAGACTAACAAGCCTCACGGCACTCAGCCTTCATAAAAACACGTATAGACCAGAAATAGCGCGCGGATTATATGGCTCTTTTAAATATCTCAAGAACCTCACAACACTCGACCTACGAGATAACAATATCGGCCCAGAAGGCGCCGTCACCTTAGCTACATCCTTAAAAGATCTCACAAATTTCACAACACTCACCCTGCACGATAACCGCATTGGAGTAGCCGGCGCGCGCATATTAACAGGCGCTTTGATGCATCTTAAAAACCTTACAGCACTTGATCTCAGTCGTAATAATATTGGACTAGAAAGCACGTTCATAGTAGCCGATTCTTTACGGTATCTTACAAATCTCACAACACTCACTCTCAATGATACTGGTATCAACTTACAAGGCTTTCACGCATTAGCAGACTCCTTAAAATATCTCCAGAACCTCACAGCACTCACCCTGAGATCTACTCAAACTGAATCGGAAGGCTCCCGCGCATTAGTTAACTCCTTAAAATATCTCCAAAACCTAACGACGCTCGATCTGAGTGGTGTTAATATAAAATCAGAAAACGATATTGCTGGCTCCTTAAAAGATCTCAAAAATCTCTCAGTACTTAACCTAAGTGCGACAGAACTAAAACCAGAAAGCACTATTGCATTAGCTGACTCCTTAAAGGATCTCAAGAACCTCACAGTGCTTAACCTCAGCGCTACGAGACTCAGACCTGCAGGCGCCATCGCATTAGCCGACTCCTTCAAACATCTCCAGAAACTCACAACACTCGATTTAAGCGGCATTGTTATTGAACCGGAAAGCGTCATCGCATTAGCCGACTCCTTAAAATACCTCAAAAACCTCACAGCACTCAACCTGCGCTCTACGAGACTTGAATCAGCAGGCACTCTGACATTAGACAACTCCTTAAAACATCTCCAGCACATGACAATACTCAACCTCAACCGTTCCTTTATTGAAGGAGAAGGCGCTATTGCATTAGCCGACGCCTTAAAACGTCTCCAAAATCTCACAACACTCGACCTCAGCTCGAATGAGCTCAAACCAGAAGGCACTCACGCAATAGCTGATGCCCTAAAATATCTCAAGAACCTCACAGCACTCAACCTACGCTCTATCAGACTTGAATTAGCGGGAGCTCGGACATTAGCCAACTCATTAAAACATCTCCAGCACCTGACAGTACTCAATCTCAACCGTTCCTTTATTGAAGGAGAAGGTGCTATTGTATTAGCTGATGCCTTAAAACGTCTGCAAAATCTTACAACACTTGACCTCAGCTCGAATGAGCTTAAACCAGAAGGCACTCGTGCAATAGCTGATGCCCTAAAATATCTCAAGAACCTCACAACACTCGACCTCTGCTCTACCTTGATCGAACCAGAAAGTGCCATCGCATTAGCCAACTCCATCCCTCATCTCAAAAAACTCACAACACTCGATCTGAGCGGCAATAGACTAGGACCAGAAGGCATCAGTGCACTCACTAACTCTTTTCTTCATCTCAAAAAACTCAAAAAAATCGATCTGACTGACACCTTAGCCATCGAGGCTGGACCTGCACAGTAAAATATTTGATGAAAATACCACGAACCTCAAAAACAACGCTCAATGCGTCAATAAGGCCTACGCCCGCGCTTTAAAAGACATCGTCAATGTAAAACTCGCCACTGGCTTCTCCGGCCCATCAATCAGTGTGGTAGCAAGCACTTTTACAGATACATGCACACGATGACCTGTCTCAAGTACTTTAGCTATGCACTCCTTGATAAGAGCACCATCCTCGCAAGTAAAAATAACATCTGCTTCAGCGCGACGGTGGAAATCCGCATGGAAATCTTTAAAAAGGAGGGTTACTTTCTTCGCACGGAGCTTTTTGATCCAATAAAAACCCAAAAGTCCAGCCGCACAATCAGCACCGGCCGCTAGAACCCCAAAATACATAGAACCCACGTGATTTTTGGTCAGGCGATTCAAAGGAACCTGGACATGGCATGACCCATCACCTAACCGTACCACTGTCGGAGAAACGAAAAGGAGCATCGGGACTTTAGTCAGTCCAAACGCCCGCAACAAAAGTGTATCCCGCACTCGAGGTGGCAGAACCTCCGCCACCTGCGATGCAAGCCGCTTTAAATCCATAAATTACTTCTTACGCGCCTTTTTCTTCCGAAACGCTGCCTTCTTGCCAAGCGCCTTTTTTGACTTCATCTCAAAATACTTTGCCGCAAACTCACGGTCTGTCGTCAATCGTATCACACGCTTCTTGCGCCCAAGGGACTTCCTGGTCTTTCGTGAAAGGACTTTTGACTCTGTAATCTTTATATCACTCATGTCAAGAAACTATCGCACTTTGTCCCTTTTGAACAGTACCTTATTGACTAAAATAGGAAAAAATCATTAACTCTTTGGAAGAATCGATCGAAAGAAAGAATACTATGAAATTTGTTTTTTTCTATATGGTCTCTTACGCAGTGCTTCTTGATAGAGCAACGTTCTTGAATCAAATCACGTCAGACAACACGCATCTTCAAAGTGTCTCCCTATCTGAGCAGGCAGCCCAAGCCCGCAGCGAGGAAGGGAGCCTGATTTTTGCTCCCAGCGCCTATAGCAATATCCAAGTCACTTCAGACGGAAAACTCACTACAAATCGACTTGTAACATATGACAGCATCCTGAGTGAAAACTATAGTGCTGGATTACGCGCTATGACACGATTCGGACTCGAAGCCAAGCTCCATTATGACATTGCGCGCATTACCTATATCAACCCTGTCTCAGGACTCCCTGCATCTTTGTCGCAAGGAATGGGCCTCTCAAGCTCAGCTTTCATCAATTCCACCTACAACAATGCAGCCCCAACACTTGATTTGACCCAAAGCATCTGGGGAGGAGGGTTTGGTCGCACGCAGAAAGCAACTGAAGCCCAGATGCGCTCAGGTGCCAAAAGTGCTGAACTGAATGCAGGCTACCAAAAACGTGCTATCCTTGTTGATGCTGAAGCTACGTATTGGAGACTCTCGACCGCAAGACAGCTCGTCAAAATTCAAAAAGAAGCTGAATCTCGAGCTAAAAAGATACTATCATGGAGTACCCGCCGAGCAGATCTCGGACTAGAGGACCAGTCAGATGCACTCCAAGCCGAGGCTCTTGCAAAAAGCCGTACCCTTGAACGTGCATCATCTGAATCCGAAGAACATTCGGCTGCACGTGCATTCAATGCAGCTCGCGGTATCAGTAGTGACGATGTGCCTGAAGAACTAGAACCGCTGAACGATTCTATGGAGCTACCAAAAAAGGCCCTCCACCGCATCGACGTCCTTGCAGCCGAAGCACAATCTCTCTCGATACGAGCATCCGCCCAACTCAATCGCGAACGCAACCTCCCCACATTAGAAGCATTTACAAGCATCGCTCTGAATGGACAGCAAACAGGTGGGCTTTACGGAACGATAGGCGCTTCAATACAGAACTCCTTTTCTCTCGTTCGACCTACCATCATGGGCGGCATTCGTTTCTCATTACCTCTTGATTTTGAAACGACAAAAAATGCCCGCCGAGGTTGGGCACTTGAAGAAAGCGCAGCTGAGCGTGACATTATTCGGCGCCAGTTTGACGAAGAACAATCGTGGCTTGAAATAACAAAAAAATATGCTGACACAAAAACGCACCTGGAACTGGCACGAACGCTTGAAACCATCCAGGCATCAAAACTAGCCCGTGAACAGGAACGCCTCTCCCATGGAAGAACTACCTTATTTCAAGTCCTACAATTTGAGCAGGACTACTCCCTTGCCCAGCTTGTGCGTATTCAAGACGAATCAGCACTTGTCAAGGCTCTCACACAAATGAAACTTTTTGAGGATAAAGACCTATGAGCTTAGCTGACCTTTCTATTAAACGACCAACATTTATTACTTGTATTGTCTTTTTTATGATTGCAGTGGGCCTTCTAGCACTCAAGACCCTGCCTGTCGATCTTTTTCCCGATGTCACATTTCCCATCGTCAGTATCACAACTGAGTACCGAGGCGCCGGGCCTGCAGAAATAGAAACACTTGTGACACGTGTCCTAGAAGATGAACTGAGCACTATTTCAGGCGTCAAACGCCTGAGCTCAACGAGCTTTGATGGCCTCAGCCGCGTGGTAGCTGAATTCACCCTAGAAACTGATGTCAAATATGCAGAACAACGAGTCAGAGATAAAGTCTCCTCCGCAAAATCTCGCCTACCGCTTGACGCAAAAGAACCAACAATACGAAGACTTGACCCCGCGGACCAGCCCGTTGTCATGCTCGCTTTGAATGCAGATCTTCCCGAAAACGAACTCTATGATCTTGCAAATGAAGTGCTGAAACCAAAATTTGAACAAGTACCCCAAGTAGGACTTGTCGATATTGTTGGCGGAAGAAAACGCGAAATCCACATCCTTCTCGATCGTAAGAAACTCAAAGAACATGATCTCTCCGTCATCCAGATTGCGTCGCGCTTGGGCCAAGCAGGAGAGAATGTCCCAAATGGTAAAATTATAAAAAATGGAAAAGAATCCGTCATTCGCACCTTGGGTGAATTTCGATCACTGAGCGATATCCGGGACACTATTGTTAATTTTTATGGCAACGATGTGCCAACGACCATCAAAGACATCGGGTCTGTCTCAAATGGACTCCAAGACACTACAACACGAGCCTTTATTAATGGGAAAAAAGGCCTTTTTATCAACATCTACCGCCAATCTGGGTCAAATACCATTGCCGTTGTGGAGGCCATTAAAAAAAGGGTTGAAGCTCTCAACCACGAAACCCAAGCCCATCTTGAAATCGTCCGTGATGGCAGCATGTGGATCAAAATGAATGTCGATGATGTCAACGAATCTATCCTTTTAGGAATTCTCCTTGCCGTTATCGTTGTGTACTTCTTCCTTGGCAATGGTCGCTCCACCATTATTACAGGACTTGCACTACCCAACTCTCTGATTGGCTCTTTTGTCCTTATGCAAATGGCCGGTTACTCCATCAACATGATGACGCTCCTCGCCCTCAGTTTGTCCGTCGGACTTCTGATTGATGATGCTATTGTCGTACGAGAGAACATCTTCCGTCATCTTGAACTCGGAGAATCCCCAAAAGACGCAGCACGCAACGGTACTCTTGAAGTACAGCTTGCTGTTATCGCAACAACGCTTGCAGTTGTCGCAGTCTTTGGCCCAATTGCATTTCTCAAAGGTGTCGTCGGGCAATTTTTTAGACAATTTGGCATGACCATCTGTTTTGCAATGTGCATCAGTCTTTTTGACGCTCTGACCATCGCACCTATGCTGTCAGCGTATTTTGCTGGTGTTTCTCATACAAAAACAAAACTCCCTATTATTGGCCCCACACTCGATGCCTTCGATCGTTTCCAGTCCTTTTTAGAAAGACTCTATGAACGAGTGATCAAAATAGCCCTCACCTACCCTCTCAGCACCATCGGTTTTGCCATTCTCATCTTTCTTGGTAGCATCAAACTTACTGGAAGCGTAACAAAGACATTTATGCCAACACAAGACTCAGGCGAATTCTCTGTCGATCTTGATTTACCACCTGGCACATCTGTTGACACTATGATGGAAGTTGCCCTCAAAGCAGATCAGATGCTAAGCCAGCATCCTGAAGTAGCAACACGTGCCGTTACCATTGGCGGCATGAATGGCCAATCAGAAGTAGCAAGTATCTACGTTCGCCTGAAACCATCTAAAATTCGTGGTATGACAACCAGCGCATTTAAAGAGCGTATCCGACAAGAATTCAAAAGTATGAGCGCCGCACATCCAAAGATTAAAGACTTTGATGCCATTAGTGGCGGCATGCGTCCTTATACCGTCACACTCGTCAGTCAAAGCCAGGAAGATCTAGAACGTGTTGCAACAACTGCACTTGCACTACTCAAAAACAATACCAATCTTAAAGATGTTGACATGAGCTATAGACCAGGCAAACCTGAAATTCAAATTCATCTTCGCCGTCAGCAAAGCCAGGATCTTGGCATGTCATCAAAACTCCTTGGCATGGAGTTGCGATCTATGGTCGATGGCCAAATACCTGCAAAATTCCGTGAAATGGGCCGTGAATACGACATCCGTGTCCGCCTTCGCGAAGATCAGCGAGACATCCAAGAAGACTTTAATGAAACATTTGTCCCCAATATCAATCAATCTCTCGTTAAACTTGCAACAATCACCCGCCTTGAGTCAAAAACGGGACCTGCAACCATCACCCGCCAGGACCGCGGCCGAACCATTTCTCTCACAGCTGACATTGCACCAGGCGGCGGTATGGGCCAAGCGATTGAGGACACACGACACATTCTAGATCCCATCCTCCCTCAAGGCATGCACTACGCTTTTGTAGGGCAGGCTGAAAACTTTCAAGAACTCGGCGAAAGTGTCGCAATTGCTATGGGCTTAGGCATTCTCTTTATCTTTCTCGTCCTTGCCAGCCTCTATGAATCTTTCATTACGCCCATAACGATCCTCGTCGCCATTCCTCTTGCTATTTGTGGCTCACTCGTCGCACTTTACATCACCCACGAATCACTCAATGTCTTCTCTATGATTGGTGTGATCATGCTGATAGGCGTAGCATCAAAAAATTCGATCCTCCTAGTTGATTCGGCACAACATGCTATCACCCAAGGCCATAACCGTGTGGATGCTATCACTAAGGCTGGCATCACCCGCCTGCGCCCAATCCTTATGACCAGTATGGCACTTATTGCAGGTACAATACCTGTAGCACTTGGACTAAATGAAGCGTCCCGTCAACGTACATCCATGGGTATCGCTATCATCGGCGGGCTTGTAAGCTCAACCATCCTCACCCTTATCATCGTCCCTGCTGTTTTTGTCTATATTGATCGATTTCGCTGTTTTGTGGATCGGGTCTGGAAAAAAAGCTAACTGCCTGATACCAGAAGCGTATGACGCTTCTCTTTCTTGCAGCTTTTGGATACTCACTGGAGACAACAAGACTCATTGCTCCAGACGATAAAGTCCTCGTCCTTATCAGTGAATCTGAGCCTCAACAAAGCGTTAGAGCCCTCCTCGACCAGTTTCCACGCATCATGAGTGTGCAGGCGCTTTTTTTTGACCAAAAAAAACCATTACATCAAAAACTGTTTGGATTCCTCAGTCCCACCCATTGCTGGCTCCTCAAAGAAAGAGCCCGCGAACGCTCAAAGCTCTCCCCGGCATCCAGATGGCTCCTGGATGAATGCAATCATCCTCATCCTCAAGTACATATCCCCTCTGCCGTCAGAGAGATACTCCTGATGCTTGACCTCCCCTTACAATTCTATGCACCTGAAAACTTTAGCACCATCTGCCGTAAAGTCCTCGATGTCCATATAGGTGGTTTTTTAGCAAAAACAACCTGGCCCGGACAACACATTGCTCCTCATCAAAGCCATAATGCCCTCAAAAGACTCATTACTCATAGCAATATGCTTGGTGCCAGCATCCTGATGCATAAAGCACCCCTCATCCTTACCTATGATAACATCTGGGCCCACCGTGCTATGAACGCAGGAATCGGCATTGCAGCTATCCAATGCTGTATAAGCGCATTCGACTTTGCCCTCACCTGCATAAAAAAATGTCCCGACAATAATATTTACCACAATGCTATTGCTCAACGTATTGCCCACTCGCTGGAGCTTCAACCAGAGAGCACCATGCTTGGAATTGTCGACAAAGAACACCTCTCTCGCATTGCGCATCTTTTAATAACAAAATACGGACTCAGAAAAGATCCTTAGAGCTCCAGAAGCAATGAATTATTACTGCACTTCGAGTCCATCTATATAGATTTTGACTCTGAAGACAAAAGTCTCTCTACCCAGGCATTACATTCTCGAAGCTCAATTGAACTATAAGCCACCCCTAACTCCTCAGCTATTTTTTCCAATGCATACAAGTCTATGCACTGGCTCTGACGAATTGCAAGACATTTTTCCACATAGCCATTCTGCACAGGATTACAATATTTTGTCACGAGCTTATGGGCATAGACATCCGTTGCCCCGATAACATCGCCAACGAGCAAACTTACGTCATCAACCTTTGCCGAAAATCCAAAATCCCCCACAATAGGCTGCAACATATCACTCACAAATATATTAGATGGCTTCAAATCATTATGGCGAACTCCTTGTTCATGAAAGCACTGTATCTGACCAACTAATGCATCGAAAAAACCTACGTTTCCAATAAAGCTATCTCTTCTTTTTTGCAATTCAGCGTACAGATCAAGTCCAACATAATGAGCATAGTTATACTGTATTTCTCTTGTATCATCAAATCTACGCGCTACACTTTTTTTATTATACACTCCTGGATAAACACTGTTAGCAATAGTACTTTCCTTAGTGCGTTGACGAGGATAAAAGACCCCACGAGAAAAAATGCTCTTCATGACATTATAAGTAATAACTTTATGCGGACACTTATACGATCCTCCGGCAAGGGTAGCTGGAAACACAGATAATTCATCTTCCTGAAGAGCGCCTGCATGAAAGTCTATGTACAAATCACTCTGCTCTAATCTATAGCCAACCATTAAAGGTACACGTTCTACACTCTGCTCCATCAAATGAGCAGGAAGTAGATGAAAAGCAGGGAGATAGACATGAGCCTTACTTGCAACAATATGCGCCACAAACTGCTCTTTATGCGCAATACTGTTTAAAAGAAAATGACAGAGAGCACCTTTTGTTGATTCCTGAAGTCTAGGGCTCTTATTATTCTTAATATTAACAAAAAAAGTATCGATTTCTTCAAGAAAATCATCACAAACATCACTATGTTCATACCTCGAAACGCCGTCATCTTGATGCACACCCTCTTGCAACAACAATTGACCAATAGCCTGGCCCCTTCTATGTTCGCCAGAAAAAGGCGAATGATGCCGAGATGACTGCCCACCGAACCCGCTACCCAACTCACCCATTATTTGACCCGAAGGACCATCCTCTTCTTCAGATGAACTGGAGAACCATAGAACCCTTTTCGGACCAGCCTGCACATTGTGCATCATGAATGCTGCCAAAATCAATGCCCACATATATCACCGAAGCTCCAATACATTATTGAAATATTCTCTAAACATTCTTCTATGTAAAAAATAACTAGCTTCATGCATGATCTTTGCGGTCATTATTGTCCAACCAACTCACCTGAACCTCACGCTAAAGAGCCTTTGACTCATTGTAGTCATCTCACACAAAACCAAAGCATAGCTGTTTTTCTAAACTTCATAGGGGCGCATTCTATCAAAAATGACTACATGTGTCTATGCCTTATCTTCGTCTCATAAGCTTTTTCTCAAAAAGAACTTCACCTTCAGTACTTTTCGCCTCTAAGAGCCACCCATCTGGAATCTTCGTCATTAAAGTGTAGCCATACTGGCGAATCATCTCATGAGTCTTGATAGTATATGCCGGAAACTGGTAGGTCCCTTTTTCGGGAAGCTGCGCCATAAGCGCCCCACCATTACCCACTATGACCTGATAAGGGCCCCTCAGCACCTCACCTAATGAAAAGAAATGAAAATGACCTGCAAACGCTACCTGCAATGAATTTAAAACAGCATGAGCACTCTCAAGGGCTTCAAGTGCACTCATACTCGCACTCAAGGAGATTGGCCTACCCTTTGACGCAGTCGCAAGCCATATCGGCTTATGAGTCACAAGCCACGATACGCCAGCGAGTTTTGCCACATCTTGCCCAATATCCTGAAAAACATCAGTAGTACGGAGGTCATTTGCTAAAGAACTATCTAGAACACCTATAGACAATTGCCCAATATCTACTCGGTAGGCAGCATTTCGTATACGACATACTGCCTGATAAACTTCAGGATCGAGAAGCTCCTGCCAACCAGCCCCCGCCCGGTGACATAACTCATGGTTACCACGCACCATCACCCAGGGAGCCTTTTGCAACAAAGGCTGAGCTGGCTTCAAAAAGTCTTGATACCAGGATGGAAAAGTATCCCCAAAAGGTTCTCCCGCACACCCCAGCTCAGCTGGACATGCCGATTCACGATACATATAATCCCCTACATGGATGACAAGGTCTGGATTCTCTGATCCCGCAGTTTCTGCTATTTTTGGAAATTCCCACGCATGTGAGCAGTCCTGAAGCTCAACAGGCTGGTCTGGGACGTTTTTAACACGACAACCAGTATCACCAAGAATAACAACACGGTTAAGCTCAGACGGACCTATGACAATCTCATCTCCAGCTACCCGGACACGCTTACCAGAAACCTGCGCTTCACAGATTTTGATATCAAAATCCTTCGACCCAAGTCGAGCCACTAAGCTCACATCCCGACCATCCACCTGCACATGTGGACACCGCTCATCCACTGGCACAAGAACCCTCACGACAGGCCCAGATGGACCCATGACAACAAAATGTGAAACATCCATATGTGCCAGCCTCAGCCCAGCGCACCCCCCCAACAAAAGCAGCACTAAGTATCTCAAACTGCAACTACCTCACGGATCTCAGGAATCGCTGCCCTCAATCGTGCCTCAACCCCCATTTTAAGGGTCGCAGTCGAACTTGGACACCCACTACAAGCACCAACTAAATGCACATACACGATACCATCTTCATATCGATCAAAAACGATATCCCCACCATCAAGAGCAACCGCTGGACGGACTTCTTGATCCAAAAATGCGCAAATTTTTTCTTCAATCTCACTACCATGACTCACACCAAGCACAGCGTCATCATTGATCACGACCTCACCATGGTACACGTGCTCCTCAATGATTGTTGAGCATGCCTGGTGCACAAGCTCCCAATCCCCAGCCTCGTCTTTGGTGATAGTCACAAAATCGCGCCCAATCATAACACCGATGATACCCGGGACATCAAAAAGCTTCACAGCAAGCGGTGAACCCTTCTCTGCCTCAGCTCTCGAAGTGAACGCAGCACTCACTCGGTGCTGTACAATTTGTTTATTTATGGAATACTTAAGGGTATTCGGGTTGGGAGTAAACTCGAGAGAAACGTAAACTTCGTCTGGTACCAAGGAGTGTTCGTGCATAAAAACCGCCTATTCCAGATCTTACTACCACATATTTTCGGTCTGAGCTACTGCCTTCTTGCACATGCCGGCCCCCCTCTTCACGACCCTAAAATACTCGGAACACTCACCGGCCCAGAAGGCAATAAGCTCACTTTAGTACAGGGCACCAAATGTTCCAACTGCACACAAAATGCAGCCCTCATGCTCCTTGAACCTTTACCAAACAATGAGTATAGGCAGATAATCGAGTATATTGCACCAGGCCATATTCGAGACGTCCTCAAAAAAAGGACATACTTTCAAGCAAGAGCGTTTTACGGCAAATGCCTGAAGAAAAAAGATGTCGATGTCCTCATCTTCTTTGTCCGAGAGGAGCTCGACCACCACCGAGGCCTCCAACGAAGTGTCTCTGTCGTATCTCCTGGCCCAGAATTCGCTCGAGAAGAAGTCATCACAGGTCGCCGCATGCCAAAGATCGAACGCGCGATCCATTCCCCACTCTGCCACGAAATACCAGGCATTGACCGGACCATGTCTTCTGATATCCCTGACACAGAACCCATTCCTGAAGAATCTGATGATACGCCTACCCTCAAAACCATTGAGGAGCCACCAAGGTACTTTGCTGAATGAAAAAAATTGTTATTTTTGGTCTCCTGGCAAGCATCGGTATTCAAACGACTCGAAGCATCATGACTCTTGTGCAGCTCAAAAACCAAGTCTCCCTGTATGAACATGCTTGTGATGATTTGCGTCATGAGATCGCAAGACTCGAAACTCACATCAGTACCCAAAATCTTGAAAGCGACATAAGAGATATTTTAGGATTTATAAAAAAAGACGAATTCGTTATTGAATTTGAATAATGGGTGGGGAAAAACTCCCCACCCTCTAACACTAAATACCCATTGCAGATTTTAAACTATCATGAACCCAACCCATGGAAAATGTCCCACCTGATCCAAAATTTGGTACTCCTGGATCAGCTAACGCAAGTCCCGAACAAAGCGTCGCATTTGCTAAGTTTACTTGTGAACTAAACTGAGCACAACCATTGTATGTACGATGCACGGATTCAGTATCCACGGCGTCTGTAAGAGAATATAAAGTCCCTGCAGGTGACGAGTAGGTTGCCGCAGCAGCCGTCGAAACAGAAGGAGCCGTTGTTCCAAAGGTCTTATCGTAGTCAAAGTAAATAGAGACATTTGTCTCATTACCATGCGCCCCAAAACGATACCCTCCATAGCTATCCGCCTGCGTCACATCATTATTATTTGGCCGATTATAGGTATCAACCCCATCAATCCAATACTCACCTGTAGTTTTATTAATCACCAAATGACTTAATTGCGCATCGTATACCTTACCACCATAGGATCCAGCACTATCCCCTACAACAACCATGCCAAAGTCAGTAATTTGCAAATTATTGTTAGAATCAATATAAAGCTGCAAAGACCTCGTCGTATGAGGAAGAGTCCCCCCTGCTATAGACAATGAAGCAAATGCTTGATCAGAATTATCACCACAGATCATCTCAACAGCCAAGGCAACAGGCTCCGAAGACATCGTAAAAGACATTTCGATACGCTTCGTATAAGCCGTACCAGCATGCGTATGACCATCAGGAATAATGTGACTAGGACTTGCAAATGTTACACTCACAGGTGTCGACACTCCATGCACAGTCCCTGTCGCAACAAGCGACCCCGTACTAGGAATTGTCGAACATTCATGGCCAGCTGCAATTATTGCTGCCTTAGCAACACTACCAGCAGAGGCTAAAAGACCCAAAAGCCCTTCTTGCGGAGGACCATCGCCGCCTGTCAACGCATTGTATACCGCTGTCGACGGAAATCCAATGATTTCAAATAAATCTATTTCAACTTTTGTATAAACATTATCAGAACCGCCGCTAGCAAACGCCTTTGGCAGAGCAAAATGAAGACCCTTACTCATCATCTGATAAGGCTTCTTTGACACATTAAAACTCCAGAAAAAACCACTACTCGCAATAATTAAAATTAGAATTTTTTTCATTTTACTTTCCTTTTACTGCAAGCAAGAAGAGTTTGTACCAGGGCAAGATGGTTGCAAAGTAGGCAACGAAAACGAGGCACTTGCGCTCGCACTACTACTTTTTGCACACCCATTTATAAATCCAGAAAACGTCACAAGGAAGGCATACACAAACCAAATACGTGTCATTTGTTATCTCCAATTGTTTCTATAATAAATTTATCGGAACTGCTTGGAGTACTTATTAGTAAATAGAATAAACACAAACTGACGCAATGGGTTAATTAACTATTCTCTTAGTGACTCTCCATGCGGCGCACGAAAAGAATCAAAAATCTGAAAACCATCAATGCCCATAAATTGCCCCCACCAGGCAACCTTTTTTCTCAAAAAGATATGACGCACTGGCACCATTGGCATATAAGCCGACTCAAGCACGAAGGCATTATTGCGCCGAATAAGCCGAAGAAAATACGATGCATAATGACGCAAGAAGTCGTTCTCTAAATAAGAAAACACGACTTCACCGCCCAACTTACTATCAAATCTCCGCATTGAAATCTGAAGAATTGCTATGCCAGCATAATGCAAAATAGGCGCCTCTGCACCCGCTCGAGTACTCAGAACGATATCGTAGCCTGCGTCATTATCAAACTGAAACGCATGAATTTGCGCATCTTCCACACAAGCACAAATACGAACAGCCTCAGACCCCACATCAGACGTTACTGTTACAAGATGCTGCAACTCAATAGCAGCATATGCTCCATGCAAAAGAACGAACCAAAGCACTAATTTATTCTTTCATGACGCTTGACGCTACGTGAATTCTGAGCCAGCACTTTCTTCCGTAAACGGATGGACTTTGGCGTTATTTCGATCCATTCATCTTCGTCAATCCACTCAATACACTGCTCCAAAGACATGCGCCGAATACCGGAAAGCGTCACAAGCAATTCAGCATGGGCTGCACGGACATTAGTCAGCTTCTTTTCACGACAAGGATTCACATTCAGATCGTTATCTTTATTATGTTCGCCGACGATCATACCCTCGTAAACCGGCACCCCAGGACCCACAAAGAGAATACCACGATCCTCAAGCCCCAAAAGGCCGTACTCGATAGTATCGCCCGTTCGGTCCGAAATCAACGAACCTACAAGTCGATGTGGCAAGTCACCCTTATGAGGGCCATACCCAACCAAGAGAGTACTAAATAAACCTTCACCACGCGTCACAGTCAAAAATCGCGACCGAATCCCAAGCAAGCCACGAGTCGGAATATCAAATTCCAACCTCACACGATCAGACAACTCAGAGTTATCGTATTTCGATAAAAGACCCTTTCGCGCCTGAAAAAGACTAGTGACATCTCCCACACTGGCCTGTGGCATATCGAGCACAGCGCGTTCCATAGGCTCAAGCTTCTCACCATTTTCAACACGGTACAAAACTGTTGGCTTACCTACCATGAACTCAAAACCTTCACGACGCATCTGCTCAATAAGAATAGCAAACTGGAGCTCGCCCCGACCCAAAACACGAAACTGGTCATTCGTCGCTGTTTCTTCCAAACGAAGTGCCACATTTTGACGTACTTCGCGCAGCAAACGATCACGCAGCTTACGCGACTGAATCGCTTCCCCTTCTTTGCCAGAAAGAGGTGACGTGTTCACCGAAAAAACCATCCCCAAAGTTGGCTTTTCAACCAAAATTCGTGGCAAAGCTACCTGCTGGTCAGATGCGACAATGGTATCACCAATTTGCATTGTCTCATTGCCAGCAATCACCCCAATATCGCCAGCCATAAGCTCAGGCACTTCTACCATCTTGAGTCCGTCATAGGTACACACCTGAGTAATAGCAAAATACTCATTATGCGCCTCGCCTGATTCATGAATGCCACGTCTCAAAACTTTTTGACCCTTCTTAAAGGACCCCCCAGTCATACGGCCAATAGTCAGTCTGCCGATATAATCCGAATAAGAAAGGTTCGAGACAAGCAGTTCACCTGCAGCATCCCCAGTCACAGTTGGAGGAGGAACCTCACGTAAAATCTCATCAAAGAGCGGCTTCAAAGAACCCTTGAGCTCACCTTGAACCATCGCAGGCACATCAGCAAAATCAGGCGTACACCAGCCATGCCGTGCACACGAATAGATAATAGGAAACGCAGCCTGCTGATCCGTCGCTCCAAGATCAATAAAAAGATCAAAGGCCTGATTCACGACTTCTTCTGTCCGCGCATCCGGCCGATCAACCTTATTGACTACTAAAATAATTTTCAAACCTTGCGCCAAAGCCTTCTGCAGCACAAACCGTGTCTGCGGCAATGGCCCTTCAGCCGCATCTATAAGCAATAATGCCCCATCCACCATGCCCATAATGCGCTCAACTTCACCCCCGAAGTCAGCATGGCCAGGTGTATCAACAATATTGATCTTCGTATCCCCTACCTTCACTGAGGTATTTTTTGCCAGAATTGTGATCCCACGTTCCCGTTCAAGGTCCATGGAGTCCATGACTCGATCACTGAGCGCTTGATGCTGCGCAAAAGTTCCGGCCTGCCGCAGCAAAAAATCCACAAGCGTTGTCTTGCCATGGTCAACGTGTGCAATGATACAAATATTTCGGATACGCTCAGTCATGAAAACCCTCTTCTTAAAGTCCATCACTGTGCCTGAAAACTCCCCTTTCGACAACAGCTTATTTCAAAACATAACCCATCATGCCGATCCGAGGAGGTTTTCAACACCACGACCAATAAGCGACCACCGGCGGCACGACTCTGACCTTCCTCAACGCTACAGAACTGGTAGCTACTCTTTGATTGCACCCACCTCAAGCTTCAACTGATGCCTCAGCATCTCGCTCAATGCCAGACAATTCAAATCTCACCATTTTGCGCTACGACTTTTGCATTGACTCACCACCGAGTTGCTTCTATCCTTTAAAAAAGGCGGGGATTATGAAGAATTCTAATATTAACAGAATCACCTCAATATTTTTTTTAGCACTATTCTGGATACAATCCGCCGTCGCCTATACCCTACCCTTTAGTTTTTCAGCAGGGAGCCCCATTTCCGCCTCCCAAATGAATGCAAATTTCGCCTATGTCCTCAACGCACTCTCAGCTCTTCAACAAATGACCATCTATGCATGGGGTGCAGGTGGTGGCGGCAATATCGGCTGGGGCGGATCTGTTGGCGGACCCGGCGGCTTCACAAGCTTAACTATAAACTCAACCTTCACGCCAGGCACAACTCTCACAGTAGTTGTAGGAAAAGGCGGCATCACGAATAGTGATGCCCAAGGCACAGGAGGCGGCTACGCTGGCGTCTTTTTAGGCACTCCTTCACAAGCAAATGCGCTTATTATCGCAGGCGGCGGTGGTGGCTCAGCATACTCGAGCGCTATTAGTGGAGCTGGAGGCAATCCTGCATCAACCGGAACCTCGGCAGCCTCAGGTGGAATACCTACAATAGCAGCTGGCGGCACAGGCGGCATTGGCACTGTCAGTAACGGCGGAGCAGGAAGTTCTCTGCAAGGTGGCTATGGAGGCGGCAGTTCTTATAGCATCAGCTATGGCGGAGGAGGCAACGTCAGCCCTAACGTGGGGGGAGGCGGTGGTGGTGGCGGTGGATACTATGGGGGTGGCGGCGGTGCAGTAACGTCTGGGTACATTAATGTTGGTGGCGCCGGTGGATTGTCCTATTATACAAGTGCCTATGGAGGATTTGGCGCCTACGTTAGTGGGTTCGCAGGTACGATGACCGCACCCAATACTGCCTCAAGCTACTACACTGCAAACGCAGCCATGGGTGGCAGCAACACAAGCGGCGCAACCACCGGCGGAAACGGACTTGTTGTCATCATTAATAAAGGTATTGTAACAACCTTCACCTACACTGGCGCAAATCAGACGTACACGATACCCTAGAACTCAAGCCCCATCTGGCCCCGGAGTAAACCAATCAGGCGGCACAAACTTATCCCTCCCAAAGGGGATTTTATTAATCTCAATTTCATCCATAAAGGAAGGGATGTACCCTGTGGGAATCAACTCACCAATAATTTTGCCGTCTTGGGCGCGGGATCTTTGAATAAATCTATAAATGTCACGCACTTGGTAGCGGCCATGGTCATCCACTTCTGGCACCACTTCAGTCACATGCGTTACTTTTCGCGAACCATCGGCCAATCGCTTGATCTGAACGACAAGATGGACCGCTGACGCAATTTGACGGCGGATGGCGGCTACTGGCACCTGCGTATCACCCATCATAGAGAGCGTCTCAAGCCTCACCAGACCATCGTAGGGGGTATTCGCATGGGTTGTACCCATAGAACCACCATGGCCGGTATTCATTGCTGAGATGAGATCAAGGGCCTCAGGGCCACGAACTTCCCCAACAATGATTCTATCAGGTCTGAGTCGCAAGGCTGACTTAATCAGATCCCGAATCGTTACGGCGCCCTTACCCTCAGAGTCAGGATGCCGGGTCTCAAAAAAGACGATGTGATCTGTTTCGATTTTCAGTTCCGAGGAATCTTCTATGACAAGGAGGCGCTGGTTACTAGGGATACGAGAACCGATGACGTTCAGGAGCGTTGTTTTCCCCGAGCCCGTGCCTCCTGAGATAATAATATTTTTTGCTAAAAAAACACAGACGTCTATGAAACGTGCTGCATCTTTGGAAATAGAGCCGCGATTGACCAGATCAACAAAAGTTGGACTTGATTGGGAGAATTTACGAATAGAGAGCGTGGTACCTTTACGTGAGCAAGGAGGCAACACAGCCGCTACACGACTCCCGTCGGGCAAACGTGCATCAAGGATCGGATTCTCCTCATCGATACGCCTGCCTACAAATTGAGCAATATTACGGATAGCTGCTTGGAGCGCTTGCTCATCGAGGAATTTTGCATTTGTTTTATACAAAATACCTTTTTTTTCAACAAAGATCTCACTAGGACCATTCACAAGCACTTCACTGACTGACTCATCAGCGAGATACTCCTTAATAGGTAATAAAAAAGTACTGACGGAATCTTCAAATACGCCCATAAAAGTTACTCTTTCACAAAATCTTTAACGAAGATAATACCCCGATGACCTGTGATGGGGCAAAAAAATGGATACTCGCCTGGTGTATGGGGCACAAAACTGACCTCTTCAATACTGGTACGCACCTGACGACGAATTTTGAAATCTTCAGCTATAAAACAAAGTGGTTTTTTTGATGAGGAAGACAAATACAACTTGACAGGCACCTTGGGCACAACAAAAATGGCTTTAGGAAAATAACCTTGGTCACTCATCGCAATGGCATACTCTTGAAATGGCCCCTCGAGGTTTTTCATACTCTTATAGGATGCAGGTGCTCGTGTCGGCTGCAGATCTTCATCCACAGCATGGAAGGACGCTTCAGGGAAAACCTCACCTTGGAAACCATAGGCACATGCAAGCAGGAGAATCAGATTCTTCACGTCTTAAGTGTCGGTCAAAAAGCGTAAAAACTGGACTTGGCACAGCACTTGCTTTGTATGCAGTGCGTCGGTTGGTGACAAAAGTGGAGCTATTATATGAACGTTGTATCACTCAGTGTTGTTCGGGCTATCAAACAGGCAAAAAATCTGGATTATACACAAAAAATCCACTCAATGTCCAAAGTCGAGCTTTTAGAAGAAATGGTCCGCTTCCAGCAAAAGAGAACTACCCAGGGGGCCTATGACCAGCACATGATGCTAGAGGGGAAGATTCTCTTTCAGGCACTGGAAAAAGTGGCTGAAACAGAAGAACTCCGCACACTCAGCAAACGCTACCAAAAGCACCTCACGCTCGAATTAGAGCAACTGAGTCGCAAGCTCTGAGAGCCTTGATCGCTCACCTTTACTGAGGGTAACATGTGCAGCTATAGGCTCGTCTTGAAAACGATCCACAAGGTACACAAGTCCATTATTGGCTGAATCGACATAAGGATTGTCAATCTGCTGACTATCGCCAGTGAGCACAATTTTTGTACCTTCACCTGCTCGCGTGACGATTGTTTTAATCTCATGGGGGGTGAGATTTTGCGCCTCATCCACAATCATATACTGCTGCGGTATAGAGCGACCTCGTATATAGGTTAATGGCTCAATCTGCAAAAGACCCTGACCCATCAATTCCTGACACCCTTTTCCTGCGCCACGGTTTGCTGATTTTTCGCTTGTTGTGCCAAAAAGGAAATCAATATTATCAAATATAGGCTGCATCCATGGATTCAGTTTTTCTTCTATATCGCCAGGCAGAAAACCAATATCCTTACCTAACGGAAAAACGGGTCGCGAAACCAACATCCGGTGATACAGGCCCTCATCGACGGTTTTTACCAAACCTGCTGCAATTGCCAATAATGTCTTCCCAGTACCCGCTTTCCCCACAAGACTTACCAGCTGAACACGATCATCTAAAAGCGCGTCAATTGCAAAAGCCTGCTCGGAATTTTTTGGAAAGATACCCCAAAGACCCTTTGTTGGCCGCAAAAGTGGTACAAGCGCCTTGTCTGCAAAAGAATACTTTGCCATCACGCTTTGATCTTTTGCAATCAGTGTCACATACTGATTTGGCTTCAGCTGCATATCTAAACGTTTCGTGCAGCGGAATTCCTCAATAGCCTCAAGTGGCACCTCAATTTCAAGTGAACCTGCGTAGAGATCCTCTGGCTCAACAGACTCTGGCTCATAGTCATCAGCCACAATACCTAAAGCGTCTGCTTTAATACGCAGATTAATATCCTTGGTTACAAGGACGACGGGACGCTCTTGATTCTCTTGTTTCACAGAAATAGCAAGCGCCAGAATGCGGTTATCTGCTTTCTCCATTGCAAGCTCAACAGGAAGTTTCTGATCCCCCCCAAGCATCACAGTCAGCATACCTTGCTGAGGAAGCGCTACACCCTGCGACAAAGGACCAAGAGAACGCATGGCGTCAATAAGTCGAGAAAATGTTCTGGCATGACGCCCATTCTCACTTTGCTCGCGCTTAAAGCGATCAATCTCTTCAACGACGACAATAGGAATGATAATGTCATTTTCACCAAACTTAAACAGAGCCTGGGGATCAAACAAAAGGACGTTAGTATCAAGTATGAACGCTTTGCGCATGCCTCACCTCACGTCCACCATCCCGCAACTAGATACAAAAAAGAAAGAACTTTTTTATTTTTTAGAGTGAGAGCTTGACATCAACACGAACCATGCCACGAGTTTCAGCATTTTGATGCATAGCTGCACCTATCTCCTGAGTATAGACCGCACCTGAAAATTTGACCATACCTAGATCAAAAGCAGCGCCATAACTTGGGTACGCCTGATTGAGACCAGCATAGAGACGAAGAAGTGGGAATTTGACCTCAACCCCAAGGTGACTCTTCTGCATGAAATCATAACTTTCATCAAGCTGCTGAATTTCATAGCTCAGAGTCGCTAACATATCAGGACCTCGATACCGAAGCGCGCCGCCTGCCACAAGATTGTTTTTTTGTGGACTGCTCGTTCCTGAAAAAGCTGTGTCACCTATATCAAACGCAACAAAGCTCGCCAGGAGCTGCACGTCCCGCCCAAGCCTATACAAAATCTGCATCCCTGCATCAGCACCATACCCGACACCCCAAGTACTCAAATTCGCTACAAGTGATTTGACATCAAAAGCAATCATCTGCGTGAATGTCGGGTGCTGGTACCCACCTAGACGGTACAAGTTTTTCCCCGCTACACCAAAACGCACCTCGCCTTTTTTATGACGAAACTTATAGAGTGTCATACCGCCACCTGCCTGCACACCATACGTCAATTGTGATCCAATTTCAGCTTGCGGCAGAGCCCTATTCTTTATTCTCACTGCAATCTGCTGATCATAGATCGCCGCAATTCCAAATCCAGGCAAAACAAGCATCGAAGAGAGAGTTGCTCGTTCATAAATATTTTTACCAATCAATGAGGAGATAGAGCCTACTGATGGCGCCATAAATGCTTTTCCTAAAGCCGCATAATCTGTTACTATCTGTGTCGATATTTGTGCATCAATATTTGCAATATTTAATTGCATATTTTTAATACCAGCAAGCGCTGCAGGATTATACATAATAGCTGTCTCATCATCAACGATTGCAGTCATAGCCGACCCCATACCCTGAGCTCTTGTGCTCTGGTAGAGAGGATGAAAATCCACAGCATAACTGATACTCATAAAAAGAAACGCTATCAATCTTTAGTCCATTCAGTATTAATAAAATAAGCTATTCCTGCTGCAGCACAGGTATTTATATCATTGATAGAATTTTGACAGCTTGATCGATCACGTAATGTCATAGGACACACCATACCAACAGGACATGTCACAACCCCCCCTTGCAGTGCACACTCTGTACACCCAAGAAAACATGCTAGATCCAGTCCTTGAAGCAAAAAATTGCCCATTTTCGAATAAAGCCCACTGACAGTTGAAATCGCATGCGCCTCAATGGACCCAACAGCATCAACAAAATGAAGCATACCCGAAGCAAGAGCACACCCATCAGCTACGCTTGCTACAGGCCACGGCGGAGTCGAATAGGGCGTGACACTTGCTCGATCAAAAATCCAAGGCAGATCAACCGTTCTATGATGAGCCGCATTCACGCTCCCATACCGACTAAGAATCGACCCCATAAGACCCATACTAAGAAATGTTAAGTAGGAATTTGCATCACTCGTGCGATCCGATACGAGAAGTGAACCAGGATTATGCCCTGTGCTATTGACCGTATAGGCAGGCAAAAAAAACGTCCCCCCATTTACAATAGCAAGTGCTGCATCGATACCCTGCTCAGCAGCATGCGGCATTTTATCATCAACTGGCGTTGCAATAGACGGGAACTCTTGAACAAGGAATTCAAAAAAACCAGATCCTGCTAAATTACCCTTAAAACCTACCAAGTTCCCCAAAAGAGCCATCAAATCAATACCTACAAGACACCCATAGGTTGACGCCATAGCAAGACGAACTGCATTATTAGTCGCTGCAGATGAATAAATAGAATATATAGACTCGTATGCCGACGTACACGCAGACTGCGACAAAAGATTATTCACTGCGTCAACGCTCACGTCAGACGAAGAAGAACCTGCACATCCAGCAACTAAGAGAAAAAGGAATTTTACCACCACTTACATGATGAAGGAATGTAACCAATATGTCACGAAGAGGTTTTTCTGAAAGTGTCATGAAGTCGACGCACAACGGCACTTGGCACATAGGGCGAGACATCTCCGCCATAATAAAAAAGCTCTTTAATCATAGATGAGCTTACAAAATAGAGATTTTGCGATGTCATCATAAAAAGCGTTTCCGCCTCAGGATAGATGTTCTTATTCATACTTGCCATCATAAATTCATATTCAAAATCGCTCGCTGCCCTGAGCCCCCGCACGACACTCGTCGCTTTCACGAGCCGCGCATATTCCATAATAAGTCCACTCCAGCTCACAACCTGAACCCCAGTTCGGCCATCAATAACCTCACGAATAAGATCAACACGCACATCAACGTCAAAAAGAGGCTTTTTTCGCTCAGAGCCTGCAACAACAATGGTGACCGAAGAAAAAACATGCAGCGCGCGATCAAGGATATCAAGATGCCCGTTAGTAATAGGGTCAAAGGAACCAGGATAAAGCGCAATGCGCTGATTATGATCGTTCATATAGTGTCACCCGTGTATCCCCATAAAGTTTGTCCTTTTTTAAGACCCAAGGTACAGCACCTAGAGACATGTCTTTTTTTTCTCTCTCAAAACAAAGATAAGCCTGCTGAGATGCAGCGACTGCAAATGGCTCCAAAAGCCTCGCATGCCAGTCCTGACCATAAGGAGGGTCAGCAATAATGATATCGCGATCCGTAACATTTTTAAGCGCCCCAGGAAGAGCGCCACACAAGACATGGCACTGCGACTCTATACCAAGCAATTTGATAGATTGATGCAATAGGTCACACACCTTGGACGACTGCTCAATAAAAAGACATGAATCGGCGCCCCGCGATATAAGCTCAATACCAAGTGCACCAGACCCAGCAAAAGCGTCAAGGATCTTTGCTCCCTCCAGATAGGGCTGAAGCATATTCCCAATTGCCGCACGTGTACGTGATTGCGTCGGACGTGTCACGAGACCAGTGGGAACATGAATGAGCCTGTTTCTTAAAAAACCAGAATTAATGCGAAGCATGGGACCTCATTCTAGCTGAATTATCGTCAAGATGCTTGTTTTGTTGGAACTTTTAAGACAATCCCGTCCTGGAAGACGATATCAATATAATCCTGACCAAAACTAATCTGCATGCTGCGCTCGGTTTCAGGATGCGCAAGCACAACCTGCATAGACCCCTTGACAGTCATACTGATCTCAGGCACCTCGTCATCATGCAGCATTCCACTGGCACTTGCTGCTTCCGGCACCAATCGTACACTTTCCTCAAGATGAGCATCATCCGCTGTACCACCAAAATCTTCCATACCATTTTGTGATGACATGGCGACGTGCGTTACTGCCCCTAACATGGTAGCAGCACGCTCTGGCGATAAAGCGACAACCTCCTCCTCAATAACCTCTTCATCCACATATTCAGTAGGCTCAGCCTCCTGTTCCATATGCATCATTTCATCGAGGACAGACTCTGTGGTTTCTTTAATGATATTTTCCACTCCACCTCATTGATCGGCGTATGGTGCAAAAAAAATAAGGGCAGCCAAATCTTGTTGCAAAATAGGAGCACTCACATGAATATGCCTTATCGCTGATTCAAGCGGTCGATAAGGATACTTCCGTGCTCTCAGTTAACCAAAAAAGCATGCTCACCACCCCCCTTTATGCTGACACCTTCCAGGAGAAGGCTCTTGTGCGCATTATGCAGGCCATCACCCTTGAACTCCTTCATGCGCCAGCAAAACTCATGGCACTCAACCCCAGTCGCCGGACGCTTATTGCAGCGCACCTTGATGCACTCGCAGGCAACCGCGAGCCACGCTCCCTTATTGACTGGCTTGATCAACCTCGATCCCATGTCCAGCAACTTGCCCTAGAAACCTACTGCCGAGAAACTGCTTCTATTGCAGCAGGTCAAATTTATTTACTAAAAAATTGGAAGCGTCCGCTCAAGGTATCAGTCAATCTGAATTGGGCCATTAGCAGCACCCTCAAACCTCTCATGCCCCTTGACCGCGAGGGATGGCAATTAACACGCCCAAACCTCTATTCTTGGTACAGCCCATCCCCGAGCTTGCAGCAAGAAATTATTGACATAATGAGTCATGAGCCGCCTCTGCCATTTCAAGCTTTTTTAGATCATATGCAGGATCATAGTACGTATGACGCACATTTTCTGCAGGCTGCTGTCAAAAAACTTACAGAAGTCTCACTCACCCCATCGTTTCAAAGACAACGCATGGTTTTTTGCCCGACACTGAGAAGCGGTGTCCTCGCACATCTCCTCGCGCAGCAATCGTACACACCTATAGGCCTCGAAATATCGGCACTTCACCTCATGCTCGCAGAACTAGGCTGGCTCTGGGATGCACCTAAAGCGCCCCCCCTCTGGTGTACAGGCACAGGCCTTGAGGTCTACGGTCGTGACCAGCTCGCTTTTGAATTGACATACCAAAAGCCAACAGTCCTGAGCAAAATTACTGATATCGAAAGTTTCGATGCAGCCATTGTCTGCGAAGAGCAAAGCGTCCGAAACAAGAGCACTTTTCAAACAGAGAAACTCGACGCATTTCGAAAAATACGCTCTTCTAGCACAACGCTTGGAATGATGCAGGCCGCCATATCTCTAAGCAAGCTCCGCCCAGGCGGGATGCTTTTCTGGGCACGCCACGAGCCACTCTCTTCCCGCGATGATGGAATGTTAGGTTTCTTACTGCAACGAGCACGCCTATTACACGAATGGAATATGACTGCTGTCGAATCAAATCTCTCTATCCCTAAGGCATGCTACCTTTTCGAGCGGGACAAAACGCTCGATGTACGCCTTAATCATCGCCCCATGCGGCATCAGATCACAGGTCAAGCAACACAAAAGAACCTTACAGCACTCTTTAGTGACCAAAGTACCTTTGGACTCCATACACAGCAGAGCCCGAGTATCCAAAAAGACTGGATGGAAAAATGGCCTGAATCTATCCCACACACTGTCTTTCGCTACCTTGACGCACTTCAAGCATCATCAAAGCCGCTCGCATCTTTTGCAACAGTACGACCAACACCTGAGAGCAGTTCTCTAGCAGATGATACATGGTCACTACCTATCTCCTACCAAGGATTTTGGATACGGGTCGATGCCCTCAGCAATAGTATTTTGCCATCACATCTACCAGCGCCTGAACAAAAAACAAAAGGCCGAGGCTATCTTGTTATCCTCACTGCCTGGCATGCTCTTGCCGCCTACTTACGATCACGCGTCATCCAACAATGGCTTGATGTGCATGCAGAACGCAAATCGGGTCGCTGGATCCTCAGTGATCAAGTTATGAAGTGGATACCAGTACCAGACGCACTCCTCCTTGCCCTCAAAGGAGAAACACTCCAAGAAAGCGCCTGGCAAGAACACATTGAGAATATGACGCATACACCTGAGGCAACATTGAGCGCCGTCAAGACCTTAGATAGCCGCAACCCGCTCCATTGCCAGTATGGTGCTCATATTTTCATCAAGGCAGCGGAACTTAAAGCCCACCATGCCCTATTCCAACCTGAACACAGCTGGACACATGTTATGCAATCTTTTCATGATTGTATCCCACTGAGCCTCCATCCCCAGATCCACCTCACCGGCACTTTGCCTCCCCATGTGCCCGTTGAAAAGATTGTTATGGCAGATGAGCCACTCCCAGGCATTGTTCTGACAACGGATTCTGGCTATAAACTGCACCTCCATAGCAGAGATAAAGATATACTCCACATCATCCAGGAGCAGCTCAAAACGCTCAGCCATCCAACATGGAATGAAATTTTAGGCCATATACGGGTCCCGAAAATAAGCCAAGAAGCCATGACTCTCAAACGTAATTTAGAAAAAAGCGCCCTCCTGCATAGTACCCAGGACCATGTTTTTGACATGATCTTAGATGCATGCCCACTTTTTCCTCATGATTCATCCCTGATCTAATGTGGCATACGCCTTGCATGACACATCGCATAGAAGCGCAAGCTTCTTGCTTCAGACATCTGACTGTCCTTGAGACCTCGGCCCCCCCGGGCGTCTCAAGGATTGAAGCTTACTAATGTACTAGAATGGTACGTCCGCAGTCCGTTTGTTCCTTGTTGACTAGTGCATCTAAAGAGCGCAATGAGGCTATAAAATCCCCCTAGGGCCCTAGTATCAGATCTAGGGCCCTAAATTCTTTGAAAAAATTCGTACTCTCACATAGACTGCTCCCTATGGTATGGCATCCATCCAGCTGGGCATTAGCTGATCCATCTCCCGATTGCACAGCATGGTTTGATAACCTCAAAAACCTCTATATACTTTTTCGCACTGCTGACCCTAAGATTCAAGACACACTCTTTGACGAGGCATTCCATGCACCGCTTGAAAATATCGTTGGATACGAAAAAATAGACACCTTCCTCCGCGAACTCGACCAGGCACTTTGGCTAAAAGCATCAACTCTCACCATTAAAAATGGTGCACTCAATCAAGTGAAGCGACTTGGCGAACAAACCAAAACCTCTAGTACCCAAGATGCAGGCGACATGCTCCAAACAGCTCTATTCTTTGGCCCGCCTTTTCATATGAAACTCATACCTAGACAAGCCCATAACTTTCGTTTTCTTGGATGCCCCCATGTAAATTCTATCGCGCACGGAAATCATGCGCTCTGCGACCTGATCATTACATGGTGCACAGGATTACTCCAAGCCTCGCTCCCAGTAAAAGATCTCCTCTGCACACCATCACCCTATGGCTGTGACATAGAAATACGCTACGTGTCAAATCCCTCTATATAATTCCTAACGTAAAGATAAATAAATGCTACGATGGACTTATGAGAGTTGTGTGCTGCATCCAAGAAGAAGAAAGTAACGAAATCAACTTCCTGCTCGAAAGCCTTTTAGGAATCAAGCCTGATATCTTTTTCAACTTACATGACGCAGAAAGCTTTTTGACTCACACGAGTGATATTAATTTGTTCATTATTAATAATTCAAAAATAGATACAGCAGCTGTCACTGCATTGTGCAATCTTCTCAAAAAAGAGACCGGAATAATTGCATCAAAAACTCATAAAAATGCACTCCCTTTGTCGCCCCTCGTCATCCTCGAAGACGAAAGTTTTCCAACCTTGCTTTTTGGCTGCATCGAGGACCTTATTAAAAAAGGTACGCTTATAAAAAGCACAGGAACATCAGGCCATATAAAAATCCGCACAAAACTGTTACTATCCGTCATCCCTCTACGAGGTGACATTTACATTCAATTGAATGAAAAAAAATTCATCAAACTTTTCCACCAAGGAGATAACTTTGATATTGACGATTGGAAAAAATATACACAACAAAAAGGCATCGAGTACCTTTATATTCAGCGTACTCAGGTACAAGAATTCTTAGAAAAGTACAGACTTGAGCTTGAAAAAAATCTCACAAAAACGCCGTCTGCACCCATCGGAGAAATCGCAGAAAACAACATCGCCATCATGGAAGCAATCCAAGAAATCGCATTCAATACAGGCTTTACAAAAGAAACTCGTGACCTTGTCAAAACACAAATGAAAGTCACAGCACAGACGGTGTCAAAAAATACCAATCTATCTAAAATACTCAATAAAATCGATCAATCAAAAGGCGATTATATCTCAGTCCATAGCACACTCACGGGCGTCATTGCCTGCGCCTTGTCATCGAAAATGACATGGAGTTCAGAGGCCACCTACCAGAAACTTATCCTAGCAGGATTTATGCACGATCTTGGACTTAATAACCAAAAACTCGCAGCATGTTCATCGATCGACGAAGCAGAAGCAGGGGGCTTTACCGAGCAAGAGGTAAAGGATTTTAAAAAACATGCAAACAAAGCATCTGAAATCGTTCAGCAATTTACCGAAATTCCGCCCGATGTCGACACTATCATTCTTCAGCACCATGAGATGCCAGATGGATCAGGGTTTCCTAGGGCAATAAAAGGTTCCTACATCTCACCTTTGGCCTCCGTTTTTATTGTGGCACATGATGTTGCAGCTGAGTACATACGCCTCGGCCATGCATTCAACCCTCTCGAGTACATCCCAAAAGCACTTGAAAAGTACCCTACATCACAGTTCAAAAAGATCATTCAGCTGGTCAGCAGCATATGATTGTCTTCTTGCTACAACAAGAAACGCCCATCGAACTCGCACTTATTAAAAAGTGCGGCATACTCACCACACGCACTCCTGACCCCAGCACCCCTATGCTTGCAATAAAAAGCGACGCACTCACCGGGAACTACATCTTCCTCACTCGACCACTCACCGAAGAGTCCATCCTCTACGCCCTCGCCCAAGCAAGTGGCAACAACGTGCACGCATTTGCCAAAAATATTGACCAAGAATCACTCCTCCAAGCAACAAGCTCGCTTCAAAGGAAGATAAATGACGCTATGCGCGGCATCTTTCTGCATAAAAACCACAAAGATGTCGAAGAGATTATTCATGAACAGAAGCAATGGATCAAGCGCGCCCTCCTCCTTCTTGTCAAGAAAAAGCTTGAACGCACCAAGAAGTAATTGCCATAAGCGGGATTGACGTGCACATACCACTTAGGATGAGAAAAATACTCAGCAGCCTACTCCTTGCATGCGCCATCCATGCACTCTTCTTTGTCATGACAAACCGCCTCCTAGAAAGAAAGAACTCTCCAACTATTCCCCTGACTGCAATCAGCCCCAAAGAGCTTGCCGAGCTCAAGCAGCGTCACCAAAGGCCTATTGTCACCATACACACCACAGAGACTGCTAAAAAACCATCCCATGCGCGCTACATGGCCGAACATAATCAAAGTGTAGACCAAGAGACAAAATCAAGCTCCCGGGGCGTCCTCACAGAACGCGGCGGATCAACAACCGTTGACCTCTCCAAATTTGGTGTTGCGATCAATACCCATAGCGAAACCACAGCACCAGGCCAGACTCATGACCAAGAACTCCTTGACGACACCCTCGTTAATGCCGCTGCAACCATGCTAAATACTGATGCCTCGATCTATTACTCATTTTACGCACGGCTCCACGATGCTATTGGCCAAATATGGGAGCGCAATCTCCACATCTTCCCAGCAGACATGCAGACAGGCGGCTTTTATCAAACAACCCTCGCTATAACACTCGATCCCTCAGGCAAGCTCAAAAACCTTCTCCTTATCCATTCTTCCGGCGCGCACCATTTTGACACCATTGCTCTCAAAAGCGTTCAAGAAGTAGGCCTCTTCCCGAACCCCCCTAAAGGACTCCTCCGAGCTCAGAATGATTTTGAGATTGTCTATAATTTCGTCCTCAACGTGCACTCAGGATTTGATATTCGCGCTATGCGTGGTACAGGCAGCCCTCTACGATACTAAGCTCATAATAGCAGGTTGACCGAGTTATGCTCAAGCCAGACCCAGAAAGAGGACCCAAGCGGGTTACCGAGCAAGACTTGACACATGATCGGAAGGCTGGAAACATCCGCCCCTACAGCTCGAGGCTCTCTGCAGAGAATACAGGGAGGCGACATGAGCAAGCCATACAAACTACCGGTCGCCTTCCAAGATGAGTCGGCGCGATGGTTCTGAAATTTAGACGAGAAGTTCTCGTTGAGAAAATCACACAGAATAAAATGACGGCAAGTTTAAAATTGCCAAATGTTTTAGCTGGCTGTATGCAAACACAACGAGTCAACCAAAAACTATCAGAACACTGTCAGGACGAATTTCTATGCTGTGGCACTCTCTTTTTTTTAACAGAGACTCAGCAAGTTCTGACGGTCCTCTTTCTATCAATGGTGATCCTGTGGGGGCAAATTGAAGCCGACGTTTTTCACTCGGTCGATGGCATTATTTACTCCTTGGTAGCGAAAGAGTTGACTCAAAAGCCTCTTATCAACTGGGTTGTTCTGACATGGAACCAAGCTCCATTTTTTGAACATCCCCATTTAACCCCGTGGCTCTTGGCCATATTTATGAAGGCTTTTGGGGTACATACGCTCACCGCGATCATACCCATCGTGCTTCTTTCCAATCTTACAGTCTTGCTCACCTATTTTTTGGGCAAGCGATTTCTCGATCATCGGTTTGGAATACTTGCTGCGACAGTACTGACGTTTACGCCACAATTCGTGAAGAACGGACGTAACCCAATGTTGGAGCCAGCATTGATGCTAAGCGTCATGCTGGTTATTTTCTTTTACATCAAGTCTGTTCAAGATAAAAAATTCATCCCCACACTCATTGCAGGGTTTTTTTTGGGTTAGCCTTCCTCGCAAAAGGACCTCCATCCATTCTTGCCCTCGCCGTCATTGTGGCATTTCAAGGACTCACGCATGCAACTGCATCCATCCCATTCGAACGGTTCAAACTTTCTTGGGGTGAGTTTACCGTTCGATTGTTTTGCATTTTTTTTGTCGGAGTAGCTGTTGTCGCGTCTGTTGATCTATGGCACTACCTTGTTACCGACGGGTCTTTCTTTGCTCACTACATCACTCACCAGCTGAAGTTTACGGTTCTTGAAGGAAGAGGTATACTAAAAAACGATCTTTGGTTTTACACGGAAATATTTTTGCATTATTGGCCATGGCTCCCCTTTGTCGCCGCGAGCGTTCCACTGGTCATTTGGAAAAAAGATGATGCTGCTTTTCCGGCGCTGGCAATCGGCGGACTCGTTACTTTTGGAACCTATCTCGGCTTCACGTTACTGAGACAAAAAGCCCCTTGGTATACCTCCATCCATTACGCTAGTTCCAGCATGCTAGCTGCGTTGACCCTGCGTTACGTGATTTCTGAAAAAGTCCTTAAAAAATACTATTTACTATTTTTTTTCGGATTAACCGTTCCTTTGTTTTTTTTGTCCGCATCATTTCCTTCGATTTTTACGCATTATGGTAGGCCTTTTGAACTATTTCTAGACAAATCGTCTGTGGAGTTACATGGGGAGCTGGAAGGCAAGAACGTGGCTGATTGTATAGGCATGGACCCGTGGAAGGCACCTTTCTTTTTGAGGTACTATTTGGGAGCGACAAAAACAAGCTGCACCGATTCATCAACGAGGTTCAAAATCATAAACGATAGCAATGACGTTTTTGATCATAGCGGATATAGGGTTTTGTTTTCGCAGTATCCGTTTTCCATTGTCGAGCGCATTGATCTGATTCAAGATTAATGCGCTGCAAACCTCCCCCTTAAAGGGAGGATAGACGCCCAACTATCTAGTTTTCAAATCTACAATACTTTTTTTGTGGCTTCTGGAAACCAAAAGCGTCACCACCGAAAATAGCTGAATATGATTTAGCTAGATGCGTTATCTTACTTATTTCAACAGCCTATCGAAACCCAACCCAAAGGAACCGCAGAAAGAATCACTACCACATTACTGAGCTGCTAAGACTTTAAGCTCACTTGACTCATCAGATGGTTCATCAGGAATGCCTCTATAACGTCTTGAATAATTAGCAGTATCTTCAATAATAGTTTTATTAATATAATTACCAGCCGCTTCCATGAATGCGCGCGTTTGTGCAATAGCATCATCAATATGCTTTTTAAATTTCCCTAAACTCTGTTCTTGAACATAATCTGGAAACGACTCTTGAATACAAACTGGATACTTTTGCTCAACACGATATTTATACTTTACTTTAATCTGTTCATACAGAAAATTAATATTTCTAAGTGCATTAACAGATTTTTGAATATAGGCAGGCTTTGTATCACGAATGGCTATCTGAGCATCCTTACGGGCAGTCAAAAGAGCAACCTTAAGAGCGAAAGCAGGATCAGTGATTTTCAAAGAAAAACGAGGACTAATTCCATCATCATGCCGACGTGCAGATTCAATTAATCCCAAGACGCGCTGATACTCAACATCCTCCTGACGCTCCTTTTTTTCGTTATCTCGAACACTCGGTGCAACAACAGCTTTGGAAGTTCGAACCACCAGCGCATTATCAGCCTTAGCGATTTCAGGACCATCGCCAGGTACAGGATTAGCAACAGCACAAGGTACAATCATGATAGAACCAAGCATTAACCAAAATATACTATAATAAATTTTCATATTGATCCCCATTACAAGCACTTCTAAACATAAACATGACAGATCACTCTCACAACCTGTAACTATTCCAACCTCAACAACCTACCAACGCCTAAGTCCAGAAAAACGCACGCTTAAAAAACTCCACCCAGGACGGCCGTACCGCCTCATGCCTTTTGACATACACCAAACGCTCTATACACGCTGTAAAAGCAGCCTTCACATGCCTGTCAATACCTGAGGCAAAAACACTATAACGTATCGCTGCTTGCTGGCATGCAGGACACACCTCAATGTGCTGACGAAATCGTGCGTGCTTCGTATCCCAAAGCTCCTGTGTCCAGAGTGGATCGGCGAAATACGCACACGAAGACCCTGCAGGATACATACCACCTCGCCAAAAACGCATGCGCGTCTCAAAAAGTGCCTGAGCACTGTTATCAAGAGACAATAACGCGCCTACCTTTTGATACGTAGAGTGCTGAATATGCACCTCTGCTAGAAGTACACACATGGCAGGCGTCAGTGCCTCAAATGGAGGCTGACAATGAAACCTGTTTTTAAGGAGCTGCCCTATGACAAAAGTATAGTCACCTGACGCCTCACAGAGATTCATCAGCCAGACGTCATCTGCCTGATGGATACCTCCAGTCATAACCCCTAAAGCTCGTAGGTAGAGAAATGTTGCATCTTGCGTCAAATCGTATGTCATCTTGGCTCCATCCTTGCATTACCCACTATATGGGCCATGGCTCATAGGGTGGGTAGTTATATGATACGGACCGGACTTTTCTTAGAAAAGACAATTTTATTTTTTCTCCTCAGTGCATGCGGAGGATTTCCTGCATCAACGCAAAGCACCGCAACAACAACGGCACTTACAACCACAATCACGACAGCAGTCACAACCACCAGCACGATGCCAACAACTGCATCAACAACAACCACCGCATCTACTTTGCCAGCTAT
The DNA here is from genome assembly GCA_903898645.1 of Oligoflexia bacterium. Taxonomy (GTDB): domain Bacteria; phylum Bdellovibrionota; class UBA1018; order UBA1018; family UBA1018; genus CAIUGE01. Next base: position 48,193 of record CAIUGE010000116.1, read on the forward strand.
TGCCTATAGTTTTAGTCTCTCAGGCACAGGCGGCAGCACTCCAGCATTTGCAACAGCCTACACGATAAGCGATATTCAAACAGATACACGTCTACTCATCACTCTCCAAGCCCTGTCCCCTGCAACAATTTACAATGGCAGCACACCAACTGGAGGTTCAGTTGCTTTCAACTGTATTGAGACACTTGTGCAGGTTGGAACACGTGGAGCATCACTCCTTTTAAGCACAACAGGTGCAACAGACACCGGAGCCTGTAGCGAAGCGCAAACGAAAGGCACCGCCGATTTTTCTTCTTTCCTCACGTCAGGACATACAGCTACAAGCATCGTCGTCTCTATGCTAAGCTATGATTCATGCCATAGCACCTACCCAAGCTTTTACCTTGACCCAAATGTATATGTTAATTGCTCCATGGGTCCAGTCTGGTTCTCGAATCGAATAAGGTTCTCAGCCGCTGTACAGACAAATCAGACAAACTAAAGCAGGAGAGGTAACTGGTCAGCCTAAAAAAAATAATTCAATCAGTTCGATGCGAATGGAGGCTTTTTCCCTTCGAACAACCAGAAATTTTCTGCTGAACTTTAGTCATACAAAGCTCACGCTCGCCTTGATTATCAGCAAAAGGGACCGTCGCGTCTTCCACAAAAAACAGAACTTCTCAGGTATTCTTGTTCTGCCCGTCGAATAAGCTGACGATACATTGAGAAGATGCTCACACGATAAGGAGGCAAAAGCGAGCCGACAAAGGCCTCTCAACTACTTCCCCGGCCGCTCAAAAAGCTAAAGCAATGACTCCAATAGGTTACTTAGATCAGATAGCCCCCGTGTTACGAAGAAAGATAGAGAGCGCAGTACCGAAACAAACAAATCATAATAGCCTGAGTATACTCCAAAGATCGCCGAAAAAGTTACCTATTGCTCTTGCGTTGGCTACCGAAAGAGCGTTACGTGTCAGGTCGACTCTTGTAACGTTGTAAGATTCCGGAGATACTTCAGGTGTAATGCTAATGCTCTGGCGCCCTTGTCCCTAATATCATTATCACTCAGGTCGAGCGTTGTAAGATTTGAGAGCTCCTGCAGGTGCGCCGCTAGTGAGCTAGCGCCGTTGACATGAATAGAGTTACCACCCAGGTTGAGTGTTGTAAGATTCGGAAGATCCTTCAGGTGTGCTGCTATTGCTGTGGCGCCGTTGGCCCCACTATCGTTATGACCCAGGGCGAGCGTTGTAAGCTTCGGGAGATACTGCAAGTGTGCTGCTAGTATTCTAGCGCTGTCGTCCCGAATATTACCTCTCAGGTCGAGCGTCGTAAGCTTCGAGAGATACTGCAGGTTTTCTGCTATTTCTCTGGCGCCTTCTGACCTCAGAGCGTTAAGGCGCAAGTTCAGTATTGTAAGATTCGAGAGATCCTTCAGGTGTGCTACGAGTGCCTTAACCCCTTCTGCCGAGGTACCGTCGATCCTAGTAGTGGTATTGCCCAGGTCAAGTGTTGTAAGTTCGACGAAAGATCTAAAAGAGTCAGCTAATGCAAACAATGTCTCTGATCGCACAACTCCTCCATGAAGACGGAGTACCGTGAGCTTACTCAGGAGTCAAAATGCACCGATTAACTCCGGAATTGTTCCGACTGGGTCGCAACCGTGCATACTTAATTCTCGAAGGGCTGGCAATTGAGAAAGTTGCGCAATAAGTTCTGACGAAAATCTTACCTTTTTCGTGCATTCTATTGTTAATTGAGAAAATTGCGCTGAATCTTCGCTGCTCAAAAATTGCCGTATTTCATCTTGACACCGAAATGCTATATGTATTTTTTTATCCAAATAAAGTGGTCGTATCTTCTTGTAAAAATGGTACGATATTTTTTCTGACCATAACGTCTTATAGTGAGGATTTTTTTATTCCATAAGTACTTTGCTCTTTCATCATTAAATACATTTTCAAAACCGCCAGAAGCATGCCGTGCAAGGAGAGTATAGTATCTTGGTGAAAAATGACTGACGATTTGCTGCCACACATCCTGTGACAAATTGGGGAGTTGGATCAGATTTAAGGCGCCTGTCACAGGCTCTGGAGAGGTTACTGATGCACTCTCAAGTGAGATAGAAGTACTTATCTCACCCTCATGAGAGCCAGCAGCAAAAGCTATCGACATGAATACCAAAGAGAAAGCAATAAAAAAAAGTGCCTCTGTGTATGTTTTCCATAACTTCTGGATACACATAGCTCATGTATCGCTCCATGTCAAGGACGAAAATCCAATCACGTACGCCCCCAAGGCCATTGCATCGAATTTTATAGCAGGTGGGCGCCTGGGGGATCTCATGAGAGACGCGCTCCATACATTGCTAGATCGAAAATCGCGTCTCGTGGCCATAGAAAAACTACCGAACAAGATGGGGGCTATTCGAACAACCAGACGATCGATTTTTACATGCCAGCAAGTCATTGATCGGCATATGGGTCTCCCCCGAGATGAATACTCGCTTCGATCGCCATGAGGCCGCTGTGCGAGCAAAAAATCACCTGCGGTGAGCTCGCGCGAGTCTACGAGCAAGACGGACAAATGTGGACCAAGAAAATAGCTACGTTACTAGAGACGCTCAACAGCGCCGTACATGCCGCTGGAGGCAGTTTACCTCCACTTGAAGCTAAGCGCTTTCGTGAGCAGTATCATCAGCTTATGCGACGGACAGAACAAGAATGTTAGGATTTAGGAAAGCGAACGCGATCTCCGTATAACTAAAGTTCAGTAGAAAATTTCTGGTTGTTCGAAGAAGAAAGACCTCCATTCGCATCAAACTGATTGAATTAATGGTTTTTAGGCTGACCAGTTACCAAATAAGTAAGATCTTTTTCCTGGTCACGCGTGAATGAGACATGTCTCATCATCTCCAAGAAGGGTACTAGCTCATGGTGGGCTCGAGCAAAGAGTGCCTCAAAAACCACTTCACCACTATTGTAGCTTACAAACTGCATCAGGGATGCATTATTATAGAGATGCTTTTCTCCATGAAAACCAAAATAGACGTCTATTTTTTGAAGTATTTTTTCTTTTTGAGCAAGAACATCTTTTTGTAAACGATATATTTGTTCAAGCTCTTGGTAGGATGCATAAAGGAAGCGCGTTGCCTGCGCACGTTTGCTGATGCGCGCATGGTACTCATCTAGAGCAACTGAACGCTCACCATGTTTTTTGATAATATATTTTTCTGTCAAAATGCCTGCCACAAATTCAGCTAACGATTCATTAAAAAGTGACTGATTTTTTATATAGACAGTTGCATGCAAGGACTCATGGAAGAGGACAGTTGCAAAATCAGAACCCTGAATCATTGATGAGACAATCGGATCTGAAAACCAACCTAATGTCGAGTAGGCAGGAACTGGCCTCATAGAGACATCAAGACTTGTATCTAAAGAAAGTTTTCGAAAATAACTCAAAGCGTCTTCTTCATGGAAAAACCCAAGATAGGGTACAGAACCAACAAAAGGAAACGTGTAGAGTTTCGGCTCAAAAGCAAGCGCATTACAAGCTGACACCACCCAGGTAACACTTTTGCGATCAATAGCAACATACTTTGTATAGGACTTTGTCGGCGTGAGCCCCATACTAATAGCAAATTCTTTCATAGCAGGAACTTCTTGCAAGAAACTCTTCACATAAGCAGGGACACTCTGATCTTGCAGCACTACCTCTAAGGGACGCGCACGCAAGAGAAGATCAGCCTGACCCAATGCGGCCTGCGTCAGATAGGAGGTCGTCATACATCCTGTCAGCAAAAAGAGACTACAAAAGAAGACCCAGACCAAAACTCACCCCAAAATTATCTTTATACGTTGAAAGCACACCTTCAGTCAGATAGGTAACAGACTCAAACCGAAATGACAAAGGACCATAGGCACGAAAACGAAAACCTACCCCAAGAACACCTGTAAGAGAGGAGCTCCCAGCGTCTGGGAGCGCACTTCCTACCACGACACCTGAAACTTGTCGCACCATGCTACCAATACCACATTTAACAAAAGGCTGAAAAGATGCAGCGTACGAGAAAAAATTTTGCACAAGATTGAGCGACAGAACAGTATCATGGAACGTATTCGATTCATAGGCTGCCCATTTCGTTTCTGTCGTTGCATCAATCCATGCAGCTTCAATTTCACTACGAGAAAAAAAATTGTACCCAAAACTCACACCATGGCGCCGCACAGAAGAGGTACTTGTAGCGCTATACTTTGTCTCAGAAAGAGAGAAGTTTGCCGATACATCAACTTCTTGAGCAAAAGCACAAGTAAGACTAATGCTCATCAGCCTTAAGCTGAGACAACTGCTCAATAAGTTTTTGCTTTTCAGCTGCTTCTTTTTTATTGACATATGGTTTGTTTGCATCTTGATCAACAACTCGAATAAATGTTTTTGACTGAGAATTTACCGTTTTTTCTTGAGCAATATCTTTATTGAGCCTATAATCACCGACCATCTTGTTAATCCAGTATCCATGAAGCATATCTTCTTCATCTGCATTCTGGACAGGTTTCACACTGGCAGGCACCCTAGCATTTTCAGGAATTTTATTCTTTTTCGTCAAAAGAAACTTTTTTCTTTGCCTTTTTTGGATAATCAAAACAGCTTCGTTTTCTTCTTTTTGCGTATAATGCAAGTCAAAGAACCTAGCTTTCATCGAAGCAATAGAAACAGGCTGAGGAGCAGTTGGAACGACACGAACAACGTGCAAATTGAGATCACTAGCTTCGCCAGGATGCACCGCAACATGATTCTTTCCTTCAAAGCGATTCTCAATAGAAGCAGTCCCATCGAGAGAAACAAGCTGCGTTTTTTTTGCATCAGGCTGAAAAAGAACAAGCACTTTCCCTTGATGAAAGCGCATGCGTGCCGATGGCGTCACAACACGAAACTCTTCCCAATTTGTTCTTGATTCAATCGAAATATCGCCTTTATAGAGAACGATGTCTTCCTGAGCCAAAGGACTCGTTTTCTTCTCCTGCCCTATCTGGAGAAAACTATTTTTAGCAATAAGGATAACAGGCCCTCGATGGTAGCGAATACGAGCCCACCCATCATTCACCGAGACCCAACCACCACAAGCAATAGGAGTTTTTGTAACCTGTGGCACTGCCGTCCTAAAAGGATCCATGACGGTCACATCCCCTGTAACATCATCGAGTACCCCACACGGCAAGATATCAGCTTTTGCAATAGCAAGCATGAACAGCCAGAAGATCATTCGTGCGACTCACTTTTTTTGCTCTCTCCATTTACCCAGCTCGTCTCCATTGCTCCAGGATGGTGATCAATAAGCTCTTTGAGCCACTCCTGAGCTTTTCCATCATGATTCATTTTTTTCGCAATCAGTGCCTTCCAAAGTCTCGCCTGGGCATGCAACTCATTCACACGCTGGCTTTCAGGAAATTTTAAAACTTCGTCAAAAAAACCATCTGCCATGGTGAAGTTTTCAAGCCTATACCACAAAAGACCCGCAATAAGATTGTTCTCGGGCGTCTTATAGAGCTCATTTTCTTCAAGAGAGGTCAGTGCCGTTAAAATAACAGCAGCTTTCTCATCTTCATGTGACTTCAAATAGGCCATTGCCAAAACATAAAGCTGACCAGGCAAAAGATGCGTTGGCGGCTTATAAGCAATAGAGTCAAGGGTACGACCAACTCGACTTCCTGCATCTTTTGTCATCTGAAGTGCATAACGCTCCGTGCTTTTTTGCCCCTCAGTCGTCCGGCAGTCAAAGCGAGCCACCTCAAGATCAAGCTTCAACTGCGCATTTTCCTGACGCAAATGTCTGTTGTCATCATCTGCCTGCGCTAACCGCATCGCTTTTTGACGGAAACTCTCATAGGCACTAGAAAATATGCTCAATGGATTTGGTATATGCAATTTATCTGCAACTGACCCAAAAGATGAGCCCTGGGAAACCTTAAGCCAAAGAAACAAGACCCCCCCACCAAGGCAGAGGCCCAGCACAAGGCGTATCCATACCAATGCATGTGCTTTTTTTTGATCCATCGCATCTTGTTGATCGGCAGATACCCTTAAGGACTCAAGAAAATATATGCGTCAGTACTGACAAAAATAAGGCTCCATGCTATAAGTGAGTGTGGAAAAATTCGAAAAGCAATGCATCCAGGCGCTTCAAGCACTCTCTATTGATGTAGGCACAAGCCTCGAAATACCCGCTGACAGATCCCATGGAGATTTTGCCTTTGCTTGCTTTCGACTCGCAAAACAGGAAAAATCATCGCCGCATACTCAGGCATTACGCTTAGCGTCATCGCTTGTTCTTCCTCCTAGCATTCACGCCCATGCACTTGGTCCCTACCTAAATTTTCAGATTGAGAAAAAAACACTTTTTGAAACAATACTTGGCTCCATTCTCACGACTGCTTATGGCTCACTCCCACCAAAAACAAGAGGCACCTGGATTATCGAGTACAGTTCTCCCAATGTGGCAAAGCCACTCAACATTTATCATTTGCGACCAACAGTCCTTGGAGCTGCTCTTGATCGCATTGGGCGCCTACGTGGGTATGATGTTATTTCTCTCAATCACCTTGGCGACTGGGGCAAGCAGTATGGTCTGCTAACTGTTGGTTTTCAGATCTACCCTATGCCAGAAAACCCAACTATCCATGACCTTGTTGCGCTTTACGTCCAGGTGAATCAAGACGCAGTAACTGATCCAACAATTCAAGAACGCGCCCGGCAAGCATTTTGTGATCTTGAAGCAGGAGACCCTCAGATTACAGCACTCTGGCAAAAATGCGTCACACTCTCATGCGCTTCATTTGAAGCAATGTACGCACGGCTTGGCGTGCACTTCGACTACATTTGGGGCGAGAGCTTTTACACACCCATGATACCAAGCCTCGTTGAACTTTTAAAAGCAAAGAGTCTTCTCAAAGAAAGCGATGGAGCATGGGTTGTCCCCGTCACAGATACCACAGGAAAAGAACTTCCTCCCTGTATGATTCAAAAAAGTGATGGCGCCACTATTTATGCGACACGCGACCTTGCAGCTGCACTCTATCGTTATGAGCGCTTTCATTTTGACAGAATGACCTATATCGTTGGCGCAGAACAAAAACTTCATTTTATCCAGATCTTCGATGTCCTCAAACAACTCGAACTACCATTTGCAAAGCATTGCGAGCATATTCCATTTGGGCTTTATCGCTTTCAGGACTCCAAGATGTCAACACGTCGAGGCAATTTCATTACTCTGGAAGAAGTTTTGGAAGCTGCACAACAGCGCGTCTACGAAATTCTCCAAAGCCGACAGGAAGCCCGAGACGATGATGCTGAGGTGGCAGAAATGGTTGCCATAGGCGCCGTTATCTTTCATGACCTTGCTGTTGACCCCATTAAAGACATAGACTTTGCACTTGAGCGCGCTATAGATTTTGAAGGCGAAACAGGACCCTACCTCCAGTACGCACACACACGATGTCTTGGTATCCTGAAAAAAGCCCAGTTCGTACCAACGTTTGACCCCAGTTATGCAAGCTATTTAGGCACCGACGAAGAACACGCCCTCATACGACATCTTGGCCTCTACCCACGCACACTCGAACGCACACTGACAACAGCTAAGGCGAGCATTTTAGCTCACTACCTGCTTGATGTCACGCATGCCTTCCATGTTTTCTACAAACACTGCCATGTTCTAACCGATAACAAAGAATTATCCTATGCGCGCCTCCTTCTTGTGGAAGCAACACGCAAGGTACTTGCACAAGGACTGTCACTCCTTGGCATCCCTCTCCCTCACAGAATGTAATTTTTTAACACAGCGATTTAAAGGCGTGTACTGTAGTCTGAGCACTCACATCAGCAATAGATTCGGTCAATGGAATGTGCTTAGGACAGACTTTGACGCAATTCTGCGCATCACCGCAATCAGCAATCCCGCCTTCTTGCATCATCACATCAAGACGCGCATCTTTTTCCATAGCGCCAGTTGGATGCGAATTAAACAGCCGAACCTGACTCACTGCCTGTGGACCAATAAAGGGTGATTGTGGCCCATATTGAGGACAAGCCTCAAGACAACAACCGCACGTCATGCACTCAGACAATTTATAACGCTCAAGCGCAAGCGTTTGGGAGTATCGAGGCCCTGACCCAAGATCATATGTCCCATCAAGTGGTATCCATGCCTTCACATCCTTAAGATGGTCAAACATTTTGGCACGATCTGTTATCAAATCTCTCACAACTGGAAATTTCGAAAAAGGCTCAAGCTCAATAGGCCATGTCAGGCTATCAACAAGAGCTGAACAAGCCTGCCGAGGCTTTCCGTTAATAATCATCGAGCATGTACCGCAGACTTCCTCTAAACAAGCTGCCTCCCACGCTGGAGGCGTCACAGCTGTACCATCAGCAGTCACCGGATTTTGACGGAGCTCCATCAGGAGGGCAATAACATTTAGATTCTCACGCCACGCCACATGATACGTCTCCCAATAAGGAGCCGTATCGTGAGATAATTGTCGCTTGAGCCGCACTTCAATAACTTTTTCCGCCATGAAATATCCCTTTCTTAAGATACTTGCTTGTCCACATCATACTTACGCGCCCGAGGCTTGATCAACGATACATCGACAGGCTCATAGGATAACTGTGGCTGCACAGTACCTGCAACACCAAAAGGTCGCTCAGTTGTCAAAGATATGGGTGAACTCTGCGCTATAGTCGTCTTCAAGAACTCAGCATCATTACGCTCAGGATAATCTGGCTTGTAATGTGCCCCACGACTTTCATTACGCGCAAGGGCCCCTTCCATAATCACTCTTGCAAGCTGAATCATAGAAAAAAGCTGCCGCGTATAATGAAGCGATTGATTTGTCCACGCACCTTGATCACGGATACCTATACGGTACCATCTTTCTTCTAACTCCTGAATTTTTGTACGCGTCTGCTCAAGCTTCTGATTATATCGCGTCACAGTAACGTTTCGCGTCATAATGTCGCCTAACTCTTGACCCAACAAGAAAGGATTCTCTGGTCCACTCATTTTCCGAACATGGTCCGCACGAGCCTCTGCAAGCTTCACTGCGTTACCAAAAACAGACGCTGGCACTTCCTGCGCATGTCCTTTTGCCCACGCTATCATTGCAGGACCTGCAACCATCCCAGCATAGATACACGAAAGAAGACTATTTGCTCCTAAACGATTTGCACCGTGGATTGAGTAATCCACCTCACCTACAGCAAAAAGCCCGGGCATACTTGTCATCTGATCATAATCAACCCACAAACCCCCCATGCTATAATGCACAGCAGGAAACACCTTCATAGGCACCTTTGTTGGATCATCACCCATGAATTTTTCGTAAATATCAAGAATTGCACCGAGCTTGGTACGCAGCGTTTCAGCCGGAATATGAGACAAGTCCAAGTACACAACAGACTGACCGTTCACTCCCAACTGCATATCATAGACCACTTTATGGATGGCACGCGTCGCTATATCCCGAGGCACCAAATTCCCATAAGCAGGGTACATGTCTTCAAGGAAATACCACGGCTTGCCGTCACGCGGCACCCAAACACGCCCACCCTCGCCACGTGCACTTTCTGACATAAGACGCAACTTGTCTTCACCAGGAATTGCAGTTGGATGGATTTGGATAAACTCACCATTAGCGTACTTCACACCTTGCAGATAAGCTTCTGCAGCTGCAGCACCAGTGTTAATAATAGAATTTGTCGACTTCCCAAACACCATTCCAGGACCACCTGTTGCAAGGGCAACAGCTGCCGCCTGAAATGTCCTGACTTCATGTGTATAAATATTTGTTGCAACGATACCAGCACAAACACCATGGTGCGTCACATTCCCAAGATATTCCCAGGATTCAAACTTGCGTACTTTGCCATCAACCTCAAACCGCCGAACCTGTTCGTCAAGCGCATAGAGCAATTGCTGCCCTGTAGATGCACCGGCAAATGCGGTTCTATGATGCTTAGTGCCTCCAAATCGACGAAAATCCAACAACCCTTCTGGCGTGCGACTAAACGGCACGCCCATACGGTCCATCAGATTAATAATGCCAGGCGCTGCCTCGCACATTTTTTTTACAGGAGGCTGATTCGCCAAGAAGTCACCACCATAAATGGTGTCATCAAAATGAACATCAGGGGAATCTCCTTCACCTTTTGTGTTCACAGCACCATTAATACCGCCCTGTGCACACACAGAGTGACTTCTCTTCACTGGCACGACTGAGAAAAGATCAACTGACATTCCTGCTTCACATGCCTTGATCGTCGTCATCAACCCGGCGAGACCGCCACCCACAACAATGAATCGCTGTTCTTTCATAGACATTGACACTACAACTCAATGGCTTCTTCTGCAAGTTTTACATGCGTCGAAAGGGATTTGATACACCTAGCCATTGCCGCAACTCTGATCGCACCAGCTTTTCGTCCTTATCAAACGCTAGATAGACATGGCTCAAGCTAAATTGCCTACCCAAACTCCGCCAATCCAAATTGATCATCTGCGTCCATGTCCCCGTATTGAGGTACTGTGTGCCATCAGGATAGAATCTCTGCACTGGCTGGTGAGTATGCCCAAAAACAATGACCCTTATGGATGCATCCGCATCCAACAGTCTCCGTGCATCTGTTTCCAGATCCTGAAAAAAATCAAGTTTTTGATGCAGTATTTCAAACATACTCTTGACATGTGTCCATGTTTCAAGGCGCGATTTGAAAAAATAGTACATAGAAAGGAAAACAAACTTGGTCGTAAAAACGGTATCTAGAAACATCCCAATAAGCACATATGCTCTCACTGGACGCACCTTGTCGATGATCTCACGCTCCCATCGCAGATGATTCACAATCTTGAGCACATAGGTACTTCCCCAAGGCAACTTGAGATACCGTCCCCGAAAAGGAGAAGCGAAATCGAGCCTATGCACAGCTTCAAACTGATTCCCATGATGGATCTCAACTTCCCTATACCGCACACGATCTGTATCTGCTATCACCCTTATCCTGGGAGCGTCTGCACCCCACCTGCGACAAATCTCTTCTCTTACACGGGGGAAAAATAAGTCAGCGTCATGATTGCCAACCAAATAAATAATTGATCGATGTTCCCCCGCTACAAAAAAACGCAATGCGTCCATCACCTCAGGATGCCCCGCAAAAATAAGCTCCAATTTTTTAACAGCAAGATCCTCTGACACAAGCTCTTCAAACTCGCCATCGATAGCGACGTTCAAAAAATCAAGAAAATCACCATTGATAAAAAGCTCGACATGATGCGTCGTATTTTTTCCATAGTGTTCTAAAAAATCACACATCTCTTGATCAAAATGGAAATCTTCGTGCACATTGGAGATCCCCTCATAGATACGCCCCGCCGACAAATGACAGTCGCTGATCACAATTACTATTTTTTCCACATGTTAAGTTTAATATATTGCAGCATAAAACCAAGCACTTTTTGCTTGACAAAACCGCTGCTATGCAACAAAAATTAGCCATGGCAGATAAAAAAGCAAGTTGGCCAGATAACGTCCAAGGACCATACTTCGTTGACGATCAATGCATTGACTGTGACGCATGCCGCACAGAAGCGCCAGAGGTCTTCACCCGTAATGACAAGCATGGCTATTCTTACGTTCACCACCAACCAGTAACTCCGGAAGAAATTAAACGCGCCAAGTCAGCCATCGAAGCATGCCCGGTTGAGGCCATTGGCTGCAAAGACTAGTTCCTTTGGCACAAGATAGAACTAGGGCAAAGCAATAACATAACTCTTGGCAGAGGCATGCGTGGACCTATGCTGCGAGACCGCGAGTTACTTCACCCTCGACTCCTGGATTCAGTCCTTTCATAGACTCAAAATTCTTGCATCTGCTTCCAACACATTTACAGGGGACCTATAGCTGTCCAATAGAAAGTGTTTGCCAACACGCTACCATTTGACGTTTTAACTCCAACGACAAAACTGGTAGCACTCATTGCACCCCACCCTACACCAGCTCCGATGAATTGCGTGGCCCCAGAAATTCCTGGACCCTGATCGCTTAAAGTTGCAGTTACATTATAAACTGCTGAAGAAAAAGCAATCGGAAAAGTAATAGTAAAGGCAGCATTAGGCGTTCCTGACATCGTACCGTAAGTATACGTTCCCCACTGGAGCAGCAATCCACCCGGCAAGGCAGCATACCCATTTGCCGACTTCAAATACTTTCCATTATTACAAGTTATATTTCCGCTTACTGCAGCATCCCCACTCACATCCAATGTATGCGCGGGCGCTGAACTCCCAATCCCAACTGACCCAGTAGCAAAATAAATGTTTGAAGAGCTCGCTACCCAAGGACTACTGACAGTGCTTGACAGAGCGCTCGTGATAGACGCAAAATTACCCATCATCTGACTCGCCGATATAGGACTCCCGGCTGTAAAATTATAAGGCAATGTCACTGAAGTAGCATGTGCTGAAAACAAAAAAAAGAAGCACAAAAAGAGCATCATCTTGCTTGCTTTGTCGAGAATATGCATCATTTACCGCACCTCTTGCCCGCACTGTAACATCCGCCCTCTCTCACATCAAGTTACAACCTAGTACGCACCATGACGCCAGAACCAAAAATAAGACAACCTACTTAAAAGCACCAATCTCAGGCTCTCTCTCGAGAGCTTGCATGGCAATCTTCTGCGCAACACGACGAGAAAGACCCAAAAAGATATCGCTGCTAAGCGCTAGTGGAAGCCCACCTGAACCCATACCTGTCATCAGTGGGTATGCAGCGAGCAACTCACTATTGTACTGCTGGGCCAAAAACACACCTCCACCCTGCCCAAAAAGCATGTGCTTTTTATCGCACTGATCGCAGATAAAATAGCTCATATTCTCAACAAACCCCAAAACAGGTACTTTGACCTTCTCAAACATATGATAAGCCTTACGTACATCAGCAACTGCAACTTGTTCTGGAGTTGTCACAAGAACAACACCAGTCACAGGTACAAGCTGCGCAAGCGATAACTGCACATCTCCAGTACCCGGAGGCATATCCACGACTAAATAATCCAACTCTCCCCATGCCACCTGATAACAGAACTGCTGCACGATACTATGAAGCATAGGACCTCTCCATATGGCAGGCTGATCTGCTGGCACTAAGAATGCCATCGACATGACCTTAATGCCATGCACCTGTGGAGGGATAAAAACATTATCTTCGAGCACTGGCTGCGGACATGGCCCCAGCATCAAAGGCACATTTGGCCCATAGACGTCTGCATCCATCAACCCGACACGTGCTCCATCTTTTGCCAGCGATAAAGCTAAACTCACAGCAACAGTACTCTTCCCTACCCCACCTTTGCCACTTGAGACAGCAATCACATGCCGCACGCCAGGAATCGCGCCCTGCCGCTTTGGAGCCTGCACCCTAGCATCCATCTTAATGACTGCTTCAGCCCCTAAAGCCTCAATAGCCTGCCGACAATCAGCCTCAATTTTTGCCTTCATCGGACAGGCAGGTGTTGTGAGCTCAACACGAAATGAGACCCTTGCTCCTTGTACATCAACGTCATGAATCATTCCTAATGTCACAAGATCCTTTTTAAAATCAGGATCAATCACAGTACCGAGTGCCTTAAGTACAGAAACTTTGTCAATCATAGGTCACTCCTAGCATATTTCATTGACTTTTCATGGAAAAATCATTACTTTCGTGCCCCTCATGTCAAAACAAAAAACCATTGCCCGCGCAATGACACGTATCCTTTCCGAGGTCGGAGAAGACATCTCACGTCCTGGCCTTCAAGACACACCCAAGCGTTTTGCCAAGTCATTCTCCCACCTTCTCTCAGGTAGTGACCACATTGACCTTGACCCAAAAAGCCTCTTTGCCCACTCTACCCAAGAGCTCATCGTTATCAAAGATATCGAGTTCTACTCCCTCTGCGAGCACCACGTCCTCCCCTTCTTTGGCAAAGCCCACATTGCCTACATCCCCAATGGCAAAATCATCGGCCTTTCCAAAGTCCCCCGCATCATCGATACCCTCTCAAAACGTCTCAATGTCCAAGAATCACTCACTGCCAAGATCTGCTCAGAACTCGACAGGATCTTAAAACCTAACGGTATCTTAGTCATCCTTGAAGCATCACACCTCTGCATGATGATGCGTGGCGTCCGAAAACAGCACTCAGTCACCCTCACTCAAGCCGTACGCGGAGTACTCGAGCATCCCGACACAAAGCAAGACGCAATGCGCCTGATACAAGGCTCATTAGTATGATAAGACGTATTATCATTATGCGTGCTCGATTTTTCTTCGAATGCATTGCTTCCAACACACATAGCTAGCAAGATATCTTTACCGCACTCAGCGCAGCAGAAACTTTTCCTAGCTGACCAGCTGGATCGCAGTCTCCAATAACGCTCGCGCTCTTATCCAAACGAAGATCAAAAGCGATATCGTTAATCGAGTCATGTTATTACAATGTACCTATAATAATTATAATAACAGTCTTTTAGTTGATACTTTTCTCTCGCACTACTGCATCAGAGCAATGCAAAGTAATTTCTCTACGAAATAATATCTTTTATTTTGATATCTGTTGCCAAAAAAACACGTGCCCTCATGTGAATCAATTGACCCAGGCTAGCAAAAATGGCACACATAGCACTACACTGATGCATCAAAATATTTAACAGCAAATACTATCACGCTCAATAGACAGATATCTTAAAACCAAAGGTTATGCACAAAAAAGTCTGAAGAGCCGAATTTTCAATCTTCATGATGGACCCCCTGTGATTATCTCATCGCACAAAACGTCCTCATGAGTGCCTGGAAAAGTCTACGAACAAGGAGCATAGCACTACGCGCAATATCCTTGTCAGATCAGCATCTTCAACTTTCCTAGAACTACTGTAGGCACTCCAGTCTCATCTTTCACAAAAGAACATGCATTACCTAGATAGACACACCCCCTCATCCAGCCACACATAGCTCCTTGCGGACAGATTTCTCTTGCAGACTTTTAGCAATACGGGGCGCCGATCATCTAAGGACCTCTAAAATGAAAGGCTTTCTTATTCATGCCCAGCTGACTGTCTTTATAAGACAGGACCTTCCGTCCTGCATCATGCGGTCTTCCAAGATTTAAATTACTACATCGCAACATGAAACGTTTTTTGTACTCGCTTGACACACAAATAAGCAACCCAATTTCTTTATTGCAACGGCTTCACTCAAGAGACAACCACTCACCCACGATGCGATGCATTAATGCTCTATAAGGTATTTTTATTGTCAAAACGGTTGTGGACCGTTTCGCTAAACTTGCAGCATAAGCAAGCATTATTTCTACAACTTTGCCTCGTATCAAGAAAACTATGAATACTACTATGACTAAAAGCGTTATTTTTCCCTTTTAGCTTAACACCAAAAGTGTCGATATTACAGAAAGCGCACATGTGTCGCTTGCGATGAAGGCAGATGATCGCCGACCTGAAGGGCGCTAGAAAAACAGCCTATGTGTGTTGTAAGTTTTTTAAAATTCACACAGGCTTACAGAAGGATGATATATGGTCCGTATTCAAAGTATATTTATATTTTTATTAATTTCAGTAACGATTACAAAAAATGTCTTAGCTGCGACCTATGACGAGTCGCTCAGAGAGCTGTATGCTCATATTGCATTTTTAAGCACTATACAAGGAAATCTCACCAAGGTCAGCCAAAGTACCAAGCTATTTGAAACTATTACTAATAAAATTAAAGATGCCACTCGTGCTGCTAAGCAGGCTGAGGCTGCTAATATTTCCCATCATACTACTTATTTAGTTTTCCCAGCATATATTGAATCGGCTCTTCGTGATGCACGAACGCTGAAATCGAATATTCTTAATAGTAATAGTAACACTCAGCTCATTACTCTTGCTACAGAGGCTTACAATTCCGCTATGTATAACATCGAGACTAATTCTGCACAAATCAACAACACAAGTGCTGCTGAAGCCACTAAGCAAGCTCGCAGGTTACACCTTGCACTCCCCACCACTATCAAGGGCCCGCAGATTCCTCCGCCTCCTCCGCCTAGTGCCGCATCAGCAGTATCTCTCCCTCAGCTTCCTAATCGCCCTCCTGATGGCCAGAGAACCTCTCACCGTGATCATACTTCGATGGCACATCCCTCCGAACCCTTTCAAAACATTTTACCATCAGCTCATTATCTTACTAGCCAACGCTACGCGCAGAAGGATCTTCCGAAACCAGGCAAAGAGAACCTGCCGGAACAACTAGGGTCCGCACTGAGGACTCCTCATATTTACCCTCCCTTGACGCCCCCTCCTCCCATCAGTCCTAATGCCACAATACTTACTCCCCTTAGTCATGTTCCTCTGCCCCCCCCTAACAAATCCAGGTTTGCTGACACAACTTCTAACACCCACTCCCTCCTACCTCCGCTCACACTGAGGCCTGCCCCTCTGCCTCTCGATACTGCCACCAATCCCCAAACGTCAACAAAGCCACCGAGTCTCTTCTGGCCGCCATCAAAGCCATTGCTCACCCTTTCCCGTCCTCCCTACAGTGCAGTCATTCCACCCGCCGCATCTGATCCTAGCAAAACCACTGCGCAAATTCCGATACAACATAATAACCCATCGCCCATCCTTGACCCAACTGACAAAAAAACAGCAGCTCCTCAGCCAGTAATTCCCGTTACCGACGATATTTTTCACCCTATTACTGGCAGCAGTGATCCTGCTGCTGGCGCATCGCATCACGAATCTCATAATCCCCTCTCTGGCTCTATCGTTCATCTACAAGCACGACAGGTGCCTGCTTCCAGCACTACCGACAGCCCTCCTGCCAGCACTGCTACTGTTGTTGCACCACCTCATAATCCACAACCCCCTGAACACGATTCAAACAAGAGCAGCCCTCGGCCCAAACAACAGCCAGAGATTCAAAATGATGCACATCAAATTCAGATTAAAACAAGGTGCTCTCCATTTGCCACACTCTTAAATAAATTCACAAGGATACTTTGCTGCTGCGTTTTTCCCCGTACCCCACCTCCATAAACTATTGAAGTAATATACTCCATGACCCTTCGTACTGGTCATAATCGATTCCACATACCTTCAGCGGCACCAAGGCAAGCAGCTTAAATCAGTTGAGCATATTGGCAGCAAACCCAGAGGGGCGTCCCCCATCTTTTCGCAGCTACCCAAAAAGAAACCACGCTCTGTTTGTCTGAAAAAAATATCACGCATGTCATGGAAATGATACGTTTTGATGAAAAGTAACTACGTCATCAGGTGTTTGTTGATTATTCTTTTATTGCAAAAACTCTTTCTGCATTATCACTAACTGAATCACCCAGCTAGTAGCGCTCACTTTCTCATTACTCATCAAAACGAACATCAAGATACAGGAGCGCTCATTCAAACTATGACCATTACTTTATACTTATAATAATGATCATGACTTTTTTTAATTACTTTTTTTCTTATGCAGCCAAACCGGGTCGACTACAAAGTAACTTTTCTGCGAAAATATATTTTTTTTGGTATCTGCTACCAAAAAGACGCATGTCCTAATGGACACAATTGACACAGGCTAGAAAAATATTATGTATTTTTATTATGAATATATATAGCACTAATAATGACACTTGCGAATGCTGATGATGGTGCACAAAAAATAATGGACGCACGTTCAGTCGGTGCTTTAACGCTTCCGTACATAGTAAAAACACTAAAAGACTATCCAGAAACTATATCCTCATTAAAAGAAAGCGAATCAGAACGTTCAAAAAAACACCAAACACACGCGAGAGATGAATATATCTTTTCTCTAAAAATGATAGGCAAAATTCTTAAAGTTGATACAAATAAGAATAATTAGGCAGAAATACTCAAGAAATATGCTGATCAAAATTGGAATAATGAAGATCCAATAATTCTCAAGATGCTTTCTACATACATGCCTATCGAGGACATAGGGGGCGGAAGGTAACCAAAAGAGACGAGCAGCAGTAATTGCACGCGAACGAATAGCTGAAATTGTAGATGTGTACGGAAATTCACAAGAAAAGCAAGATGCGCAAACAGATCTAGGACTCCTGCATAAGCCTGAGATATTTACAAGGACACACACCGTATATTATTTTGATAAGCAACGCGAAGCGACTGGCTAGGTGTTTCGTATACCACAATTTAAATTAAACATTATAAATTAAACATTACTGACGAACTCATTGAACGATACAGACAACAGTATCTGAGTCAACCTAAACCTGAACCTGAAAAAACGTGTCCTCAAGTTTCACACAACAGTCTTTTTGGAAAGCTCTGGAACTGCTTCTTCCCAAAGAATCAAGTGCACCCATAAGCACTACCCAAGCTCATTCTGTAAAGAATCCAAGCATACCAATTCAAACTCACGGCGCCAATCCTGAGGCAATACTGCATGGTCCTTCGCCCGGGTCATAATCGATGCTGAATATCCACAGGGCGATGCCAACGAAAATGGCTCAAGTCCGTTCACCATGTTGATCGCAATCCCATGGAAGGTTACCCATTTTTTCGCAGCTATCCCAAGGGACGCTATCTTCTGTTCACCTACCCAAACACCGCTAGCGCCATCACGACGATGCGCTTTAATCCCAAAATGATCCAGCCCTGCGATAACAGAGTATTCTAATCCGCGTAGGATATGCGCAAGATCATGCCTGCCACCACCCTGCGCAAGCTTCCAAATAAGATAAATCACGAGTTGCCCAGGTCCGTGGTATGTTACATCTCCGCCGCGCTCTACATGCAGAACAGGGATGTCTGTACTGCCAAGCATAGGAAAATGACGCATACTGTGGAGATGCGAATCTTGAATACCCCGACCTCGAGTAAATACAGGTTCGTGCTCAAGAAAAAAAACAGTGTCAGGAACAAGATCCTGCTGACGAAGTGCCGCATACCGAAGCTGCAATGCATGCATATCGGCATAGGGCACTTCATGGCGCAAGGATAGAGCCTTCATTACTTTTTCTTAAAAATATGGATCGGATGCCCCATACCCACTTCAGCAGCTTCCATCAAAGCCTCAGAAAGCGTTGGATGTGGATGCACAGTCAGCGAAAGATCCTCAACGCGAGCACCTATTTCTATTGCAAGAGCCGCTTCTGCTATGAGATTCGACGCTCCTGGCCCCACGATATGTACACCTTCAATAATGCCAGCATGACTAATTATTTTAACAAAACCATCTGTCTCACCCAACGAAAGTGCCCGACCATTCGCTGCAAATGGAAAAACACTGACATCAGGAGCGCGACCCTGTGTTTTGACTTCATCTGCAGTAAACCCAACAGTAGCAATCTCAGGATCTGTAAAAACAACCGCTGGCATTGCCTTCACATCATAGACTGTTTTTTTACCTGCAATCGCCTCTGCTGCAACCAATCCTTCTTTTGAGCCTTTATGCGCTAAAAGTGGCTGGCCTGCAACGTCACCAATAGCATAGATATCTGGATTCACTGTTTGTCGCGATGCATTGACTGGAATAAACCCTGCTGCATCAAGCGTAATACCAACACTCGCAAGCCCGAGATCTGAGGTATTAGGAACACGTCCAACTGTGACCAAGACGCGATCCGCCTTCAAAATCTCTCCTGCAAGTTCAATATGTGCTTGAGATCCGTGACGAGTCACAGAGCCCAGCTTGGCATTCAAAATGATTTGCACTCCACGCTTTTCCAGCTTTTTCTGTACAACAGCAGTAAGATCAGGATCCATCCCATTTAAAAGACGCGCTCCCGCCTCCAGGACTGTAACGTGAGAACCAATTTTCGAATAAAACGTCCCAAGCTCAAGACCTATATAGCCCCCACCAATGCAGACCACATTTTTCGGGACACGGAGGCAATGAAGTGCCCCAGTACTATCCACAATCACTTCTTGATCGATAGGAAAAATATGCCTTGGCGACGAGCCTGTCGCAATAACAACCTTTCTATAAGTAATACGTTCACCTGCGACATCCAAAACGCCAGGAGAAAGAAACTTTGCTTTTCCCTTTTTATACGTAACGCCATTAGCCTTAAGAAGACCAGCAACTCCTTGCGTCAACTTCCCGACAACGCCCTCTTTCCAGCTCATCATAGCTGCTAAATCAAGTGACGCTTTCTCGTAGCTCACACCGAACTCTTTGGCATGCTTCATTTCATCATATACGCTTGATGCATGAATTAATGCTTTTGATGGAATACACCCCCGGTTCAAGCACACACCGCCGTATTCGCCTGCCGCATCAATCACAAGAACTTTCTCACCAAGCTGCGCTGCACGAATTGCACAAACATAGCCTGCAGGACCTGCTCCTAGTATTATTGTCTTCATTTTATGCTCCTAATAAAAGTAAGTGCGGCTTTTCCAACAACATAATCATCTCTTTCAAGTACTCAGCCCCTATAGCCCCATCGATCACTCGGTGATCCAAAGAGATAGAAAAATACGTCCAATCACGAATCACAATCGCCTCATCCACAACGACCGGACGACGCGCTATTTTATTAAGCCCAACGATGGCAACTTCCGGATAATTGATCACAGGTGTTGCAAACAGCCCCCCAATGGAACCAATATTTGTAAGCGTTATCGTACTTCCATGCACATCTTCCCGCGTCAACTTCTTCTGACGAGCTTTTTGTGCAAGTGCATCAACTTCGCGCGCAAGCGTTAGAATGGACTTTGATTGCACATCACGGATAACAGGTGCAACTAAACCATCCTCTGTCTGAATTGATAACCCTATATGGACATCACGATAGATTTTAATCTCCCCACGCGCCTCATCAAGCGTCCCATTGAGACTTGGAACACGCTTGAGCGCCTGCGCCATTGCTTTCATCACAAATGGAACAAACGTCACTTTCACCTTGTCACGAAGAGCAGCTTCCTTCAGTTCTCGTCGCACACGCACGAGCTCAGATACATCAGCTTCCTCAACATAGGTAAAATGTGCCGCATGATCTTTTGATTGACGCATCTTTTCGGCGATCTTCTTACGAAGTCCACGAAAAGGCACTGTGGTAAATGCCGGCTCAACAGCATCATGATGCTGGAGCATTTTCTCTACATCTTCTCGCAAAACACGACCTGCAGGACCAGATCCTACTACTGACACAAGTTCAACACCCTGCTCACGCGCAAAACGACGCGTCGAAGGCGCAGCAAGTATTATTGCCCCTTCCTGCTGAATAACAGGCTTTTTTTGCACTTGAATACTTTCAATAGGTTTTTTGTCCTCCTGCTGAATAGATACTGTCTGCTGTCCGCCTTCAAAAACGATCAGCACCTGCCCAACATGGACTATCTCACCTTCACGCGCCTGGAGTGCCGTCACGGTACCTTCGAGGGGAGATGGAATCTCAATAGTCGCCTTATCCGTCATAATCTCGCAAAGCGGCTGATCAAAACGTACCTTATCTCCAGGCTGTACACGCCACTTTACCATCTCACCTTCATGCACACCTTCACCTAATTCAGGTAACTTAAAGTCCATAACCCTTCCCTTCTATTTAAGAACATCAGCTGCTCGATAACTTGAACGCACAAAAGGCCCACTTGCTACAAACAAAAATCCCATCGCTCGGGCTTCACGCTCATACACCGCGAACTCATCTGGTGTCACATAACGCTCGACCGGCAAATGATCCATTGTAGGACGTAAATACTGCCCTAATGTCACAATATCAACACCAAGCACATGAAGATCTCGCAATGCATCACACACCTCATCATGAGTCTCCCCTAAGCCCAACATAATAGCACTCTTTGTCAAAAGCCCCTGACGCAAACTTTTTGCGTACCGTAATGTCTGACATGATTGCTCATACCCTGCACGCGGATCACGGACACGAGACTGCAGACGCGGCACTGTTTCAATATTATGCGCATACACATCAAGACCTGCTGCAACTATTGTTTCAATAGCTCGGGTATCACCACGAAAATCTGAAACCAACGCTTCGACAAAGAGCTTCGGATCCCGACGCTTGAGCTCACGAATAGTACGCGCAAAATGCTCTGCACCCCCATCCTCCATATCATCCCGATCCACAGATGTAAGCACCACATACCGAAGCCCAAGACTCACAATGCTCTCAGCTACGCGTACTGGCTCATCTGGATCCAGAGCAGGAGGAATTCTCGCGGTTTTCACTGCGCAGAATCGACAGGCCCGTGTACAAGTGTCACCGCCTACCATAATGGTTGCGGTCCCTGACTCCCAGCACTCAGAAAGATTCGGGCAATGTGCCTCCTGGCAAACAGTATGAAGCTTATGCCCTTGAAGAAGAGATTTGATCTCCTGCGTTACTTTTCCTGTCGGCGGGCGAATTTTAAGCCATTCAGGCTTTTTCTCAGCCAGAATCTCGCGAGCTTTCGATGGTGAGAGGGGTGGTGCCTTAACAGAAGAAAGAACCTTCGGCTGGATTACGGGAAGTTCAAAAAAAATAGCCATCTAGTCCCGGCACTATACAGCAGAGCTCGTCTTTGTCACAATAAAAAGGCACCCCATGCGACACCTATATAAAAAAACTGAGGGTCAGATCTCCATCATGATAGGCGTCATGCTTGTGACGTTTATTATGTTTTTTGTCTTCGTGGTGAACGTCGGCATGCTGGTACATGCCAAAATCAACCTCCAAAATGCAGCAGACGTAGCAGCCTTCACAGGAGCCGCGGCACAAGCAAGGCAACTTGATACCATTGCCTTCATCAACTACGATATGCGTCGCGCCTGGAAGAAGCTTCTTTTTCGACTCTACGTTATCGGCAACATGGCCCAAGACGGCTTCCCTGTGAATGGCGGCGATGGACCCATGCTCTACATTCCTAATAGTAGACAACCAGTCAATTTTCAAGTTCCGACAACATGCGTTATTTTTAGCAATAATGATAACGTCTGTCATTTAAGTTCATTACCAAAAATTGCAAGCCCTGTGGACGCAAGCGGAGGACAGGACAGTATCGTCTCAACATTGATTGGTAACATAGCCAATATTGAGCAAATCAGACAAGCAAACTGTGTTGCCATTGGAAAAACAAATACAACACTCAATATTCTATGGCTTTTTAACACTGACCCACAGCTAACGAACATCATCGCAACTGCAGCAGCCTCGTCTCCGGGGCAGAAGAAGATTCTTGGTGCCATAGAAAGCCTCGCTCGAGGACTAGGAATCGTCCCACGTGAACTGATCAACTATATGCGCATAACAACCGTTGCAAACTACCTCAATGAACCTCCGCATACGGGAGTCACCCTTGAAACAGCGCAGGGATATGCCGCCTCTGCAGACCCAGCGCAGTACGAACGTACAGTGAGCGCATTTTATTCAGCCTACTATTCACTTGGTAACAATACATTTTCAGGTGCTATCACACTCGATGAACTCGCTCCCACAGGGGGCGGAACAGACGTCAACTCTCAACCTATACATTATTTCAATCACATACCAATCAAAGCCACTTTTGACACCTATGCGATTAATTACACTATGAATGGCGCTGCTCTCGGACAAGCAAGTGCAGATGCCTCTGATTGTAATGCAACGATAGTCCCTCTGACAGTACCTGGACTCATTGTCGGGGTTGCAAAGGATCCTGCTGTCCTCACCTACTATGCTGTCCGTCTCTCAGCTGAAGCAAAGGTTCTTTTTTGGCCATTTTCAGGGAATGCAAAACTTACTGCCTACGCTTCAGCGCGTCCTTTTGGCAGCCGTATTGGCCCCACATCCCCGCAGTTTAATACTGAGCGCGTTCTCCTTCCTACCCAGATGTATAGCAGTGGAGATGTTGATGCAAAAAATGCCTCAGCACAGTACCCTAATCTCCCAGTACGCATTGGAGATACGGCCCGCCAAGGATCTGGCTGGGACACAAAAAGTATGCTCTCAACACTCTATGGCGTTATGAACGCACATGGTGCAGGGAACACAACTGCAGTCGACGGCAACACACTTAATGCCGTCTATCAAATCGCCATGACCCCCAGTCCTTTTGAGGCAGGCCTCTATAATTTCTTGAATGACGATACGCCAAGTGGATCAGACCCATTTCATCAGGCTTTCGTCAATACAGACACCATCGCAAGCATTTATGCACCCATTTTTTCAGCAAAAGACGGCATAAGTGCTGCTGCATCGAAATTACTAGGTTATATTACCCAACTGTTTCCCCCCATTCCAGGTGGAGACGCGTTGAGCGGCGGCATAGGCTCACTCCAAGCTACACTTACACAAGAAATGACAAGCTACATCAACCTTCAGTTAGCAAATGCAAACGGCGAGGACCAAGAGAGCCTCCACTATGCACGAATTCAAAATCCATTAGCTCCCGCCATTCGCAACCAGGTCGTAGCCAACCCACTTTTTATGCAAGACCCCCACGAATATCGAACTTCATGGAGCGTCCTCAAGGATAACGGCTACCAACAAGATGGCCGTATGGGCTATAGTGTAAAATTTGTCACATTAGGATCACTCTTATCTGGTATTCCATCTTCAAACGGAACCAATAGCTGGTCCAACTATCTTGCACCCGACGCAACAATGGAGATCGATGCACAATCAATTTCGCATTAAGAAAAAACATTTGCAAAAGAAAACAAAGGCAGGTAGGTTGAATGCGAGAATATATCTTTTATTTTTTACCAATATGCGACTTGTACCGATACAAAGATATGAAGAGCATGTTGGAAAAAATAACATGAAAATAAGAAAGAGAAGGCAGAATGGCTATACGATTTGGATCTACGAAAGCAGCAGCAAAAAAGGCCCTTAGCGCAATTGCAAAGAAAAAGAAAGCTGCAAAAAAGGCTGTTAAGAAGGTCGCTAAGAAAGTTGCTAAGAAAGTTGCTAAGAAAGTTACAAAAAGAGCTGTAACCAAGGCTCCTACTGCAAAAAAACGTGGCCGCCCAGCACTCAAGGCTAAGCGCCCAGTTGGTCGTCCAGCAGGCCGCAAGCCAGCTGCAAAGGCAGCAGCAAAAAAGGCTCCAGCGCGTCGCGGCAGACCTGCAGGAAAGAAAACTGCGGCAAAAAAAGCTGCATCCAAGAAGCCTGCAGCACGTCGCGGCAGACCTCCTGGATCAAAAAACACCTCAAAGAAACGCGCTGTTGCAGCAGGTCTTGCTGGCGCAGCTTTAGGTCTTGGAAGCCGTATAGGCTCTTCATTGACTTCATCCTACGGCAGTGGCCGACCAGGTTACCACGATTCTGAAGAATAAATCCTTAAGCGCACCTACCTAAGGTGCGCTTTTTTTTAATTACATGGAAATTCGCGACGTTATCCACGGTCACATGCAGATTCAATCGCATGAAATTCCCGTTATCGAATCTCGATTCGTTCAACGGCTCCGTCATATCCGTCAGCTAGGTTTTGCAGAGTACGCATTTCCTGGGGCAACCCACAGCCGCTATAGCCATAGCCTTGGAACAATGCATACAGCAGGCAAAATGTTTGATGCGGCCACCCGCACACTTTCATTCACAAAAAAAGATACTTTTAGACATCTGATTCGTCTTGCAGCTTTACTCCACGACATTGGCCACGGACCACTGTCACATACAACAGAACACCTTCTCGCGACATCCCATGAAGCCATAGGCCTCAAAATGCTTCAAACACCAGAAATGATGCACGCACTTGGCCAGCACGGACACCATGTCCGGGTTCTCTTAGGCGAAACCACAGATGCTACCTATTTTTATGAAAATGGAATCAATTTCTTACCACTTCTACGACAGATCATTGCCAGCGAACTGGATGCTGATCGCATGGATTACTTGCGTCGAGACAGCCTCTCAACAGGCGTGCGCTATGGTCAAATTGACGATGATTGGCTGATAAGTAATTTAACAACCTATATCTCACCAGAAAAAAATGCTCACCTGGCATTGATGCAGCGCGGCCTTTATGCATTTGAAAACTTCTTACTCGCACGACTCCACATGTTCCTCATGGTATATTTCCATCACAAGGTCATTATATATAATGCAATGCTGCGTGCTTCTACTGACGAACAGCTTCCGACTGATTTAGATGCATACTGCTGCATGACAGATACGACATTCCTCAATACACTCAAACCGAATCCGTGGACAAATCGCATCCTCGAACAGCGTCCGCTCCCACTTATCTACGAACTTCATAGTGGCGTACCTTGTGCAGGGAAGGCAAAAGAAGCTCAAAAAGTAGCTTTTGAAAGCCGCCTTGCTGATGCACAAAAAGGCCCCCACCTTCTTGTCACATCAACAAGCGAACTTTCAAAGTACTTCCAAAAAACTCAGCATGAACCTCTTTTCGTTGCCTTGGATCGGGACATTTTCGTGCCCCTCACTGATTGTACTGACCTTTTCGCACACTCAAGCGATCGACGCTCCATTACGCGCCTTTACGCCGAAATGACTCATGGTACTTCTTCTCAAGTTTCGATAAGCGACTAACTCCAGACTGGAGATCAATCTCCCTTTGCTTCTTTACATACGTTTCAAATACACTTCCTTCAAGTGCAATACCGTCTTGTTTGGTCGATGCTCTCCCAATCGAAAGAGCCGTATAGCCTAAAAACATCCCAACAACAAACCACAACGCTTGTTTCATAGACCACCTTTCAGAATGCAACATAGAAGTTGCTCATGTCTAGAAGCAAGACAGATGCCAAGTTATTTACACCCATAAAAAGGGGCCAAAAGGCAGAAAAAACTGTCTGATAATTTGACACCTGAATAACATTTCAACAAAATGCATCAGCCAACGAAAGTCACGCTAGCGTCCACGACGGGCATACCTTATGTATGCAATTCATTGTATAAACAATGACTCGATGCGAAAATAGTTGCAACTCATGAAGATACCTATCCTTGAGTAAAAAACTGCCTGCAATCAATCATCACGAAGTTCAATACGCATCTACAGATAACCCTATCATTCTTTACTTAGTCAGGCAGCCGGATGGACTTATCCGCACTCTTATTTCACAAAGGATGCTATAGTCTTCAATAGCGAATGGCACAAAATCATCTGACTGCTTGAAGAACACCCCCATCATTTCGCCTCATGCCACTTCACTCGAAGAAATAGTCGGAATTGTTGGCACAGACAGAACAAAAATCAGCAATTATGCATGACAGAATTCAGCACAGACTGACGAAACTCTACCAAGAGCCGAACCCCAAATTCAAGCTTGAGTGACCCCACAACTCATGTAGAGTACCAACAGGACCTGGAAATACACATATCAGCCTAAGAGCAATTCGACAAACTGCATGAATCGTTGACACAAAAGGAGATGCTCATGCAAGGGCGATCCAGCTATGACCCAAGACACCCATAAAAAGAGCTACCCCATTAGTCCTCGCAATCGAAGCTGCCTGACCGCCTTGACAACACATGTTTCATAGAAAACCCTTCAGTCCTCTTACCTCAAAGCAATACAGCTACCAAGTGCTTCCAAACGAAAAAAACTGTCTGATAGTTTGACACCCGGATAAAGTATTGACAGAAATGATCCTATGAAACCTATCACCATCATTGGCGCACAAGAGCACACACTGAAGAAAATCAACATCAGTATCCCCTCCAATAGCATGACTGTGATCACAGGCGTTTCAGGGAGCGGCAAAACAAGTTTAGCCTTCGACACCCTCTATGCCGAAGGCCAAAGACGCTATATCGAAAGTCTCTCTACCTATACGCGTCAATTCTTAGAAAAGATGCCAAAACCACATATTGACCGCATAGAGAACATACCTCCTGCTATCGCCCTTGAGCAGAAAAACAAACTTACAAGCGGTCGTAGCACTGTCGGCTCTCAAAGCGAACTCATTGATTACCTCAAACTCCTTTATGGACATATTGGCATCACTATGTGTCCAGATTGTCATATACCGGTCACAAAAAAAGACATTCCTGCCATCATCCGAGACATCCACGATACAAAAATCGCCATCCTCTCACGCCTCACAACTGACATCGCCATGCTTCAAGCGCAAGGCTTCCAGCGCATCTACATAGAAGAGACAAAAGAAATACTCGAACTTGGTGACACGCTTCCTCAAGGAAAAACCATCTACGTCGTCCTCGATCGCCTCATCATGAATGAAGACCCTGATACGCGCACAAGACTTGTCGATGCTCTTACCCAAGGACTTAGTATGGGCAAAGGACACGTCAGTATTTTGAATCTTGAGACTAAACAATTGCATCATTCGTCAACCAAAAGAATCTGCCGCTGCTTACGCGCTTTTCCTGATCCTGACCCTATGTTTTTTTCTACACAAAGTCCTCTTGGAGCATGCCCCTTGTGTAAGGGCTTTGGCTCCATTCTTTTGCCAGACAGTCAGCGCATCATCCCTAATACTTCTCTCCCGATCTGTGATGCCATCGATCCCCTCACAAAACCTTCTGCTACAAAATCCCGCGCAGGTTTTATCCGCTTTCTTGCTAAAAATCAGATAGACCCACACCAACCCTACATAGCACTTAGTACAAAAGACCAAACCACCATCTGGACCCACATCACCAGCATCTTTGAGGATATGAAGCGCCATAGTTATAAAACTCATGTGCGATTTTTCTTACGCCGGTATCAAAAACAAGAAACGTGCTCTCTCTGCCAGGGCTCACGCC
Organism: Oligoflexia bacterium; assembly: GCA_903898645.1. Taxonomy (GTDB): domain Bacteria; phylum Bdellovibrionota; class UBA1018; order UBA1018; family UBA1018; genus CAIUGE01. The sequence goes on from CAIUGE010000116.1 coordinate 76,907, forward strand.
TTTGCCAAGCTGCTCAATCAATTGAATTAGGCGGCCTCACACTACCCTCACTCCTTGATAAACCATTAGATGCCGTCATGCTCTGGCTTAAATCACTCGCACCATCATCCCTTATGACTTCTGCCATCCAGAGCCTCCAAAAACGCCTCGAACTCCTTATTGCCATAGGCGTCGGCTATATAACGCTTAGCCGAGAATCTCGAACACTGTCAGGCGGCGAATTCCAACGCATCACCCTTGCGACCTATCTAGGCTCAGGACTCACAGGCACCCTCTATGTCCTCGACGAGCCCTCTATCGGACTTCATGCTCGTGACACAAACCGTCTCATACGCCTCCTTCACAAGCTTCGTGATGAAGGAAATACCATCGTTGTTATTGAACATGACCTTGGCATCATTCAATCAGCCGATCACATTATTGAGCTTGGACCCAAAGCAGGTATCCACGGAGGCTTTCTCGTCGCTGAAGGCTCTCCCTCCACACTCACCAACTGCCTAACAGCCGATTACCTCCATAAAAAACGCTCGATTTCAGAACGTCCCCACAAAATGCCCACACAATTCTTAACACTCTACGGATGCCAAAAGCACAATCTCAAAAATTTGACTGTCAAAATACCACTTGGATCACTTGTTGCCTTAACTGGCGTTTCTGGTTCAGGAAAAAGTTCCCTCCTTCATGATACGCTCTATCCGGCACTCTCAGGCCAGTTAGCAACCATCTCAGGCCATGAATCCATCACCCAAGTCCACATGCTTGATCAATCAGGCCTCAGCGTATCCCAAAGATCTAATCCCGCTACCTACATGAAACTCTTTGATGAAATACGAACACTTTTTGCCCGCACGCCCCAAGCACGTGCCCAAAAATTTACTGCAGGAACATTTTCCTGCAATACTGACAATGGCCGCTGCCAGGAATGTGCAGGCATTGGCACCATCAGCCTTGATATGCACTTTATGGCTCCCATCCAAACAATCTGTGAAACCTGCCATGGCAAACGATTCCAACCAGCAGTCCTTGCCATCAAGTACCGCAACAAAAATATTCATGATGTACTCTCCATGACCATCGAGGAAGCAGCCACCTTTTTCCTTGATAGCAAAATTGCACCCTCCCTAAAACTCCTCATCCAAGTAGGACTCGGGTACCTCACCTTAGGGCAACCCACCTCCACACTCTCAGGCGGCGAAGCCCAACGTCTCAAAATTGCCAGCACCCTCTCCCAGAAAACAGGGACAAGCATGTACCTGCTCGATGAGCCATCTACAGGCTTGCACTCCCACGATATTCAAAACCTTATGCACGTCTTCTCCATGCTCCTTGACCAAGGCCACAGCGTCTGCCTTATTGAGCATCACCTCGACATTATACGCCAAGCAGATTGGATCATTGAACTCGGACCTGAAGGAGGAGAACAAGGCGGGTTGATTATGGCCGAAGGACCGCTCAGCGCCATTCTAGCATCGCAAAGCGCAACAGCATTGGCCCTCGCTTGATCATCACAGATCTACAGTACCTCTCTACAATGGTGTATCTCTACTCGCGATTATCTTACTCATATTCAACGATACCGACAAACCGAATGATTCTTTAAGATGCTGATAAATACACAAACTGAACCATTTCTACCGGCGTACTATACCAGGCAATTTCTTGAATCTGATTCGTATAACTTGAGAGTTGCGCCAAATTATAGCGCATCAAGTCAAAATAGAGAACAAAAGCCTCTTTGACTGTATTCTGCGGATATTGGTCATTTTTTTATAGAAATTACCGTAAAATTCAAGGTTTCTTAGAGATTTCATATTGAA
>CAIUGE010000117.1 GCA_903898645.1 Oligoflexia bacterium
TCTGGGTTTTTTATGCGTGCAGCTTCATAGACTTTATGACGCTTCTCTAGGATCTCCTGGTCACGGTTTGCATGGCGATTGGCAGGGCTAATCCAATTAATACCACTGTGGAGGTGGATGTGGTTGTACCAGTCCACAAAGCTCCCTACCCATTTTTTTGCTTGCTCGATACTTTCGAACCAGCCATTTTCAGGATAAGCAGGGCAATACTTCAATGTCTTGAAAAGTGCTTCTGAAAAGGGATTGTCATTTGAAACACGTGGCCGACTGAAGGAGGCCGCAACTACTAGCATCGCAAGCGTTGCTCGCATCATAGAGCCCCTCATAGGGTTGCCATTGTCTGCATGGACCGTGAGCTGGCCTGGTTCTATGCCTTCTTGCTCACAGGCATGAGCGATCATTTCGCTTGATAGCTCTTCAGCTTCTCTGTCGTGGACTTCCCAGTACACAATTTTCCGAGAGAAAATATCGACGATTAAATAGAGGTAATAATAAATCCCCCTTATACGTGCTCTCAGGTAGGTAATATCCCAGGTCCATACCTTGTTAGGCCCTGTAGCAACGAGCTCTTTAGGCTTTTCATGCTTCTTGGGACGAATATTTGATCGGTGAGTGAGAAGATCCTTTTTTCTAAGAATCCTATAGATGGTTGACTCACTTCCGATATAAATATCCCTATCAGCCAGCGTTGGCACGATCTGCCATGGGTTCATGCTGGCAAACTCAGGGCTATTGACGACTTCTAATACCTTCGCACGCTCTTCAGGTGTCAATGCATTCGAAGGGCTACTTATAGGTCCTTTACGGCCATCCTCAGGGCGCGTATCCCATCTCTGTATCGTTCTCAATGAGATGCCAAGCAATTCGGCTGCTTTCTTTTTACGGGCTCCAGCTTTGACAGCCTCATCTATCAAGGCTTTGCACTCAGTTCTCTCTATGGCAGTCATTTTTCGTCCTCTGTTCCCCAGATCAAGTCGGCTTTTTTTTTGAGAATGAGGAGCGCTGCCGTTTCTGCTAAGGCCTTTTGGTGACGAAGCAGTTCTTTGGATATCTGCGCTATTGTTTTGTCCTTTTGCTGTGACTCCTCGCGTTCCTGCATCAGCTCTTGGTGCTCCTGTAGCCGCTCCTGGCGCTCCTGCAGCAGTTCCTTGTTCTTTTGCTGTAGCTCCTGTTCCTTTTGCAGTAGCTTGAGTTCATATGCCGCTTTCTCAGGAGACTCAGCCTGAGGGGGACAGCTAGATAGGGGGGAAGAGGTTTTATTCAGCTTCCTCCACTGTTCGATAGTCTCGACATGAAGGCCTTCTTTACGTAGAAACTCGCCACGTTCAGCCTCTGGGAGGTCGTCGTACGCACCAACTGATTTCAGTTTTGTGTCGTAATCTCGATCTTTTGGTCGTTGAGGTATTTTTTTCATCCCACCGTTATACGCGAACTTTGCTTTCCATTCATACAAAGCTGACTCAGAGACTCCAGACTCTTCTACGATCGATGTGACTGACTGGGTCCCCCTGGTTAGAAGTTTTTGAACAACAGATTTTTTGAATGCTTCGGAATACTTTGGCTGTGCCATATGGTTTTATCTCTTTTCCGCCCCTAGATTCTAAGTGGTCAAGAGGCGACA
>CAIUGE010000118.1 GCA_903898645.1 Oligoflexia bacterium
GTCTAACCGTGTCTTCTCTCATCTTGTAGCTCCTTTTTTTGATTTACTATCAAACCTGGAATACTCCAGGGGGAGCTACTTTTCAAACTTTAGCTTCAACTAGATTTGGGACATCCTCCGACGATCCTGACGAAAAGGTAGAGCAAAAAGACTCCCGACAAGATCAATGACCCAGACCAAAAATGCTACACAAAAGAGCCCTAAAGCAACCAAGTATGCATGCACAAAGAAGCTCACTGCCTCAACCAAAATGACCAGGAGCACAAAACCGCGGCGACGCCGTCTCAGTAACATCAGTGCCAGCAGACCAACTATTGTTAACCAAAAGTGAAGCGCCATGTCCTCTGCTGTATCAAAAAACCGGCCCTCACTCTATATTTTCTTATTGAGAATAATAATATCAACAGATCTGTTACTTCCACGCGCCTGATCAGTTGTCGCTGGAGTTGCTCGATAATGAGCACTCCCTGCAACACTGACGCGCTCTTGAAGCTCAGGAAAATGCTGCGACCAGTACCGGACAACACTCACAGCACGAGCCGACGACAGCTGAAAACTCTCGATACTTTGCTCTTTCGGGTACTCAGAAGGGTCAGTATGCCCAACAACACGAATCTCGCGATTTTTATTTTTGTTTAAAATGCCACCTATTTTAAACAAAATAGGCAAAAGATCATTTTTAATTTCAGACGAATGATTGGCAAAAAGATCGTCTGCAATGATTTTAATCACAAGCCCTGAGCTATCGTAATCAACATCAACCTTATTTGCACTATGCGATGACATGCCTAACTGTAGCGTAAGTGACTCGTCAATCTCTTCTTTAATATCAATCAGCTGGCTATCATGAGTCATATTTGCATGAATTCTTCCAGCAGGCTGATCCACAGGCCGACCACCAGGCCGAGACTCATCCTGAAATGCACCTACCTGTGAACCCCCTTTTGGATCCGAAATCCCAAAATTAATCGGAGATACGTCAGGATTATTAAAATAGCCTGCAACTGACGCCTTAATCTCCTCATCTGATCCCATGAGCCACATCACAAGAAAAAAAGCCATCATAGCAGTCACAAAATCAGCATACGCCACCTTCCATGCACCCCCATGAGCCCCATGCTTGGCCAAAGTAATTTTTTTGATAATAATTGTTTGCTTCTTAGCTGCCATTAGCCTTTTCCAACATTCGAGGACTTCTCATCAACTTCCTTAAACGTCGGGCGCACTTCAGGAGGGATGACGCGTCGCGCTATTTCCACGCATGCTTTTGGTGAAAGCTCCTTTGCAAAAGCTACTAATGCAACTTGAATGACCCGTAAATACTTACCAGATTCTGTGACAACATATTCCATTTTGGCAGCCAATGGCTGCATAAAACCATACGAAATCAAAATACCCAACAAGGTCCCTACGAGAGCTGATGCCACACTATGCCCAATCACCTCTTTCCCCTCAGTCAATCGACCCATGGTAATCACAACCCCTAAAACGGCAGCCACAATACCCAGACCCGGCATAGCGTCCCCAAGACGACTCACTGTTGCAGGCGCTAACTCCTCTTCCTGATGCATAGCTGCTATATCCTGAGCCATGAGATCATCCAGATCGTAAGGCGACATGGGTGAACTAATCTGGACTTTCAATGTATCACATAAAAATGCGATCACATGATGGTCATTCATCACAAGTGGATACCGCTTAAAAATATCACTCCCCTCAGGATTCTCAATCTGGGGCTCAAGTGCAAGCGCATTCGCCTTCCCCATGCGAATAAGCTCATAAAGCAGCATAAGGAGTTCCATATAGTTTTCTTTTGTATAAGGAGAACCCTTCATGGAAACGGCAATTTGATGTACAATAGCCCGCACCACAGCACCAGGCGAGGAGATAAGCAATGAGCCAGCAGCAGCTCCCACAATAATCATTATCTCAATAGGCTGCACAAGAACGGCCAAATGACCGCCTTCTATAATAAAGCCTCCAACGACACACAACAAAACAATTATGGCGCCAACAATCATCAACATGAATCAAAATCCTCAGAACTCTATCGGACAGCATCTTAAAATAATTGACATACCCATTAAAGATATATCTATCAATACCGATAAGTTCAACAGAAGATATCTTAAGATATGCTTTTGTGCATAAAAAACATGAAATTTTCATTAAAAATAAGTCTTTTTATTATTATCTCCACGAATTCATACGGCAACAAATCAGAAGACAGCCTGTCATGCGTCCGTACTTCAGGATTACGAATGCCGTTTCCTAGTGTATGCGAGCAACCCACAGACCTTCCTTCTATCTTAGCACTATACGATAGGTCAAAGCGCTGGATACCAAAAACACCACCAGTAGAAAAAATAGAGCAGCTTACAAAAAGATTCCGCGGCATCTCTGAAGATACATTCGTTATGCTCCAATCAGACGCATTCAATAGTCCAGAGAAAGAAGAAGCGCTCAAACTCAGAAAAAATGCATTTCAAGAATCAATAGGTATTTTTAAAAACTCTCTGATAAACAAAGAAATCTCCTATGATGATGCATTCGAAAAAATACGAACGGTTTTTCGCAACAGACACCTCATTTTAGAAGACCTAAAAATTCATCTTTCTGAGAACCTACTTGCAGAACTCAATGATATTGCCGGCAAATCTGAGCCTGCCACAACGCTGCTAAAGAAACTCCGAGACGAACGAATGAAGCTCGCAACAACAAACAGATCATCTGAGGTACAAGAGAAATTCAACACATTTCATAAAAATCATAAAGCATTCATAGATGAGTACGAAAAAGCAAGGGGGCAGGCAATTTCATCCAGGCATGCAAAGATTGAAGGTCTTCGTACAAAATGCAAGAGTATGCTATCAAATGAATATTCATTGGAGCGCCTTGAAAAGAGGGTAAGTGAAAAAGGTTTTGATAACATATTTAAAGAAGAAGAGACTAGCATAAATAAAAAAATAATAGCAGAATACAAAAAAACAGTTAACTCCTTACTCCCTAAAGAGAGCCCCTATAAAACATATATCCTCAGCAAGCTTGAAAAAGAGATCCATGATGAAAATTACCCTCAATTCCTCGACACACTTAAAACAGCGGAAAAAAAAATATCAACGCTACAACAGAAATCTCAAGAGCTACAGGCCATACCTCAGTACGACGATACATTTATAAAACAAAAAATTCATCTTGAAGAAAAAATGGACCAAAAATCTCTAGAGCAGTTAAAATCTTCAATGGATACCATTAAACAAAAAGCTCAACGTACAAACCTATGCAACCTAGGTCTTATTAAAGCGCTCATAGACTCTGTGTCTCAGGAATGGACTTACGAACTACAATTCAGTGACGATCAAACCGAATTCTGCAAAAAGGTAGTCCCTAGCAAAACTAACATACCAGGCATCCGTACAGCAACAGACGACAACATATCTGAACTTTACAAAAAATTAGAAAGCAATGCAAAACTACTAGGGCCTCTCTTTGATAAATTTCAGAACTACATCTCCCAAAGAGATGGCCTTCAAGAACACGCTGAACAGGAGAATGTCGCTGACCCAATTCGGAAGTATCTAGTAGCAATTCTCAATCTCGATAATCCTCTCCGCGCAGAAATAAAGGCGCTCAGCAAAATAATTGCACCTTGTCCTATTTGTCTCACCAAAGAAGATCCCATAAAATCGAACCGCAAATGTATGCACCAATACATTTGCTGTAAAAAGTGCAACCCACACATAACGATTTGTCCTATCTGCCGAAAGCGACCAGAATGAAAACAATATTTTTTATGATATCAGTCTCGTTAGCATGCGATCATTTTGAAAAATACGAATACAATATCCCCCTACGCAATGAAGTGCAATTCTGCAAAAATGCTCTTGCAAATAATTTTCCTGAAGGATGCACATTTTTGTTAACACTTGACGGTCTCTTAAAAAACGGAAAATCCATAGGAAATTCTTTACAATTAGAAACATCAGTAAACAATACTTTTCAAACAAACACGACAGATACTGACACAGCAAAGCTCGAACTCACTCTCCAGAAAACAATGAATCGCTACATATATGGCTATTTTAACGAGTCACCTGCGCAAAAACGCTTCAATGACGCTCAACTCATAGTACAAAATGCTCAACAACATCTTATAAATAGACATCTTTCAGAAAAATTAAAAATTTTTAATGACAAACTTGGACTCTCCTTCCCTCTGCTCCAAAGTTTCGAAGATACTCAAGATCTTATATCATCAAAAGATGATTTTTTAAGGTATTTTGATAGTAAAGTCTACGACGAAGAAAAAGAAAAAACGATCGATAAATGGCTTGACGATAGCCAGCAAAAAGCAGCCATAATAAGAATAAAGAAAGCTTCATTAGAAGCAAGTTTTTTGAAAAATTTCAAAAAAATGACAAGCTTCATGCAAGCCCACTACAAACAAGGCACATGTCCATCAGCCATAGAAGCCTTAAGCAAAGTTGCGCTATCAAGTCAAATACTTAAAGTATACATGAAATGCAAGAAAACCAAAGAACCACAAGAATCAAGCTTTATTGGACTGACTTTTTTTATCGTTTGCAACGAAGAAACAGCCTATTTTGCTCCCACAGCAATGGGGTCCTGCTCATTTCTTAAAGGGGAGGGTACATTTAAAAAGCATTACCCCGCTATCCCCTTGTTTCAAGAAAGCCAAAAACCGCTTCTTCTCCGTTTTTCGAAAGCTGCAGGAACGCTCGAGGGACAAAGTTTTCAAAAAAAAGCAGCAGGAAGAGTCTTCGAAGATGCAATAACAGCAGCAATGCAACAAACAGAAAAACCACTTTTGAGATCCGCTAATGCAACATCAGAAATATCCGTCATCAAAGATCTCGGAGAAGACCTCACAAAAGTCAACTCTTTACCTATGTCTATGCTTTTACAATGCGCAACGAACCTAAGCCGCGAAGTAGCATTGATGCATGATAGTGGCGCTTTGCACCGAGATATTAAATTTGAGAATATCATCTTTTCTCAAAATGGCACAGAAACAAGACCACGGATTTCTCCTCGAACAGGGCGACCTATCGAATCAAGCAGAGCACACTGCTACCTTATTGACCATGGCGCATCTGCAGTCATTTACGTCGACGAAGATGGCAGAAGAAAATTTGGATCAGCCATGCTGAATTTTGGCAACACAAAACCCTTTGATACAAGTGATAGTGAAACAAGAAATATTAACGCAGCAGAAGAATCTGCCATCTATACACCCGTCTCCATCTCCCATTTTGGAGACGTAGAAAAAAATCCATCGAGCTTACCGACACCCCTAAAACCCTCTATGCCGTATTTTTCTGAAAGATGGGACCTTTTTCAACTGGGAGAAACACTCGCAAAAATGCTTATAGAAAAAAATACCCTAAGAACACCAGAACAGAAAAAAATACTCCTAACAACCATACAACAAAGCATCCTTACTCTTAAAACAGAAATGGACATCAATAAAAGAAAAGCAGCTAGAAACAAGATACAACGAACACTCGAATCACTCCTGCTGAACGTACCCGATGCACATTACACAAAAAATCTCATAACAGCACTTCTGTCAACTGCTTTCCCAAAAGAAGTCATTGGAAAAAAACCACGAAATTCTGAACTCGACCCTCTTATCTACCTCGACTTTGCACGAAAATGCATCAGAACAACGACCTGTCCTGCTATTGGTAATTTTAAAATAGACCAAATTGAAAAAAATACAAAATTTACAAGAGAAAGTACTCAGCCCATCAAATTGTCTACAGCCGCTATAAAAGCAGAAATAGAAGGGAGACCAAGGATTGCACTTCCTCCTCAAGAATCAAGACACGCGGCACCACCAGCAGCAATCACTCCACCTGTACACCCTCCTCGCTCACCTGCCCCCCAACCCCTACGCCGAAGAGTCAATGCACAGGATCAATCCATAGAGAATCACATTAAACGCATGCAAAAAGCGCGTAAAAAATAGATCCAAATCTCTATGGAACTGTGTAGTACTGAATTGCTCCAGTATACGTGTAGGTACTTGTTGACCCTCCAGCAGTGATAACAACAAGCCCGTTGCCACCATTACCACTGCCTGTATTAGACCCACCCTGAGCTACGGGAGAACTCCATCCACTCCCTGTATAAGGCGCAGTCACAACACCTAAAGAACCATTCTGATAAGAACCTGAGCCGTAAGCCGAGTTAAACCACGATAGCCCACCACCCCCAGCTCCAGCTTGACCACTAAACCCACATCCTCCGCCCCCTCCGCCATAGTAGCCTGCTCCACCGCCCCCTCCTGGCCAAGCAACGTTTCCAGTACCACCACCCCCACCATAATTAGCCACATAAACTGTACCGTAACCAGAATAGAGACCACCTGCCCCTCCTGTCAGCTGCCCTCCTACGCTCCCTGGACCACCACTCGAGTAACCACTTCCTCCTGTACCGCCTGCAGTCAAGCTAGGTGCCCCACCACCCCCTGCAATACCAGTTGCACCTGCATATCCACCATTAGAGCCGTTATTACCCCCTGGTCCCCCAGCTTGGTTATAAGCAGCCCCCCCTCCCCCTCCAGCAATCACTAGCGCATTCCCTGACGCCACCACCCCTCCTAAGAAAACTCCGGAGTAGCCGCCACCTGGCGCAGCCCCAATTGTATTCCCTGGCCCTCCTCCACCTACAATCACGGCCAGAACAGCGGCATGAGGAACAGTCGCAACTAACTGTGCATAGCCACCCGGCCCACCAAGCGAGCTACCATAGCCGCCAGTTACATTCGTCCCTCCACCTCCAGCACCCCAAACCGAGACAGTAAGTGTTTGCGTGATAGAGTTTGCAACAGTATTGAGCGAACTTGTCAGGTAGCTGAAGTTCGCATTCATCTGGCTTGCAGAGATAGGTGATCCCGCTGAAAAAATATAAGGAGTGGAGTATGTTGCGAAGCTGCGATATGCCGTCAACAAAAGCACTAAGATTTTAAAAAAAGCGGACATAAAAACCCCCGTCGCTATTGAAACATATTTTACGGCCATTTGACAAATGCAGCAGTTCTGCCAATATCACTGCAATGCCATCACCTTTTTTTCAATTTATCCAAAAAAACGCGCTTCCTGGCATTTGGGCACAGGGCATACTGTTAGCACGCAGTGGCGCTGTTAGCCAAGAAAGCAGCACTGTACGTGACGGAGCCCTTTCTCATCGCATTGAGACCTATCCTGAGGACGAGGACTGGAGTTGTAGCTGCAGTAAAAAAAATGACCTTTGTAAACATGTGGTAGCTTTTGTTATTGCACTTGATCAGGGACTCAGTCAGAGGAAAACAAGTGTTAGCTATGAGCTCCATTTTTATGGAAAGCAGTGCGTTATTTCAAGAAGCCCAAAAGAGCTTACAACCAAAGACTTGAGCGTCACCAAAGAGGATCTTGCAGTCGATGCCCTTTTTCATGAAACCTGCGATGATGTACAAACATTCTGCCGGATCTTCCAAGGCCACTCGATTCTCTATAATGGCACTATGCTGAGCATTGGTGGCATCAAAGAACCCCAATTTGTACAAGAAAAATGCCCAATCCATGGTGGAATCAAGATTGCCTATGAAAAAATGCCTCCTGGAGTTTGCATCCTCCAAAACGTACTCTGGCGGGTGATAAGAAAACCCTTATCCCATACACAGCGCATGATCATGCAGCAATGCTGCTATAAGGATCTCCACGCTTTTGACGCTTCACTTTTCGGCTTTGATGTTCAAAAAAGACAACTCCATGAAGAACTCATCTGTGAAGCGGTGCCTGAAGGCTATTTAGGCTCCTTTGTATGGGTCGACGAGCAAGGTACTATAACCTCAAGCACAAGATATATCTGGAGCGAAGAAGAAGCATTACTTGCAGCACGACGTGCAGAAAAAAAAGGCATCCCTATTTCTGGTATCACATTGCAGTACGCTGAGCTCCAGTACGAAGATGGTGCACTCATGCTGAATGGATCGCCCTATAAACAAGCACTTTTTGATGACGATGTTTTCGCTTCAGGCAAGTATTTAGTACGCATCCCTACCGGCGTCAATGCCGAGTTCCTCCTCAGAGACAAAGAGCCCAGGGCGAGAGCACGCGCTGCCTTCATCATCAATGAGGGCAGAGTGCACACGAAGGCACCCCAAGCACTGCAACCATTGCTGCCACAATTCGAGAGCATTTTGCGTACCTACCAGCATGCAGGCGCTTCCTGGCTCGCCGAAAGAAAAGCGCTTGGGATAGGCGCACTTTTAGCCGACGATATGGGCCTTGGCAAAACTATCCAAGCACTAACGCAGCTAGAGTCAGGAGCACTCATTGTCTGCCCACGCAGTGTGACAGAAATCTGGCAGGAGCATATTGCCAAATTCTTACCTGGAATGCCCGTCACCATCGTCTCCTATCAGAAGTGCCGTTTAGACATTGAAATCTTCGAAAAAACCTCCTGGTCATGCATCGTGTTTGATGAAATTCATATGCTTAAAAACCCCAACAGTCAGACCACACAAGCTATGCAACGTCTTCAAAGTCGTTGGCGCCTTGGCCTGACAGGTACCCCTATTGAAAACAGACTCGCAGATCTCGCAAGTATTATGCAGGTCCTCGAGCCAGGCCTGGGAGATCAGCAGGTACGCCCATTGATTCTCAGGCGCATAAAATCCGAAGTCCTCCAAGAACTCCCCCCCCGTATTGACCAGGTACTCCGCTGCGAGCTCTCAGAGGAAGAAAGCGCCCTTTATAACAGTATTCTTGTGCATCCTGATATCCCAATACTAGAGCGCTTACTGCGCTTACGACAAGCATGCTGCCATCCTGCTCTTGTCGGGAGTGCGCTCCCCTCATCTAAACTCGCATGCCTCATCGAGTGTCTCCAAGAAGAGTCAGAACACCATATTCTCATATTCTCCCAATTCACATCGTTTCTTGACCTGATTGGCGAGGCTCTCAAAAAGGCCTCTTTCGAATTTGACCGTATTGACGGATCAACGAAAGATAGAGGCACCATTACTCAGCGATTTCAGGCAAAAACAGACCCACGCATCCTCCTCCTATCACTCAAGGCAGCAGGTATCGGACTCACCCTCACGGCAGCTGATAGAGTCTACATCCTAGACCCTTGGTGGAATCCGACAGCCGAGGACCAAGCTCAAGACAGAGCTCACCGCATGGGACAAACATCAACTGTGATCGTGACTAAAATCATCGCAGCTAAGTCCTTAGAGGAAAAAATCCTTGAACTACAGGCAGCCAAGCGAATCCTCGCCCGCTCACTTGACGAACCGTCTCTTCCAGAGGATGCTATCGCATTCCTCCTCTCAGGTGGCTGCATGCAAAAAAGTGATTGATCTTCTGGGTATGGTTGGTAAACTGGCTCGATCTTGACAAATTTATTTCGGACAAAATCCATTGAATCGCTCCAAACACACGCTGATGAAGGAGATAAGCTCAACAAATCCTTAGGTGTTTGGGACCTGACTGCCTTTGGTGTCGCCGGCATCTTAGGCGCAGGCATTTTTTCAAGTATTGGCGATGCCGCTTACAATGGTGGCCCTGCAGTGATTTTTCTCTATTTCTTTACGGCCTTTGCCTGTGCACTCTCTGCTTTTTGCTATGCGGAATTTGCGTCAGTCGTCCCTCTTGCAGGATCGGCCTACACCTATGCATATGCAAGCTTTGGCGAACTATGTGCATGGATCATAGGCTGGGACCTTCTGATGGAGTACTCTATCGGTAACATTGCTGTTGCCATCTCCTGGAGCCAGTATTTTACAAGTCTTTGCAGGAGTTATGGGATCACTATCCCCCTCTACCTGACCCAAAATTACCGCACAGCGCTCCCTGAGACCTGGCAAAGTGCACCTATTTTGTTTGGGAACATCCACCTCATTTTAGACCTCCCAGCACTCTTTATTACAGCACTTATTACCTGGATCGTTGTGATTGGCATCCACGAATCACGCATACTTTCAAACGTCCTGGTCTGCGTTAAAATTGCTGTTATCCTCCTAGTGATCAGTATGGGCATTCCATCCATCGACCCTACACACTGGGTACCATTTGCGCCTCACGGTGCACACGGGGTCCTCCGCAGCGCTTCAGCAGTTTTCTTTGCCTACATTGGATTTGATGCCATAGCTGCCACATCGGAAGAGTGCATCAATCCGCGCCGTGACCTCCCCCTTGCCATGATGTATGCCCTTATCATCTGCACAGTCCTCTACGCCCTTATTGCACTCGTCCTCACAGGCATGACCGATTACCGGAACTTGAACGTTGGCGACCCTTTGGCCTTTGTCTTTGGACCACATGGAGCAAATATCCCTTGGATTGCGCGTCTTGTCGATGCGGCTGCTGTTATTACACTTTCAACTGTGCTTTTAGTCTACCAAGTAGGCCAACCACGAATTTGGATGGCGATGAGCCGGGATGGACTTTTGCCACCTATTTTTTCCAGCATCCATCCTCGCTATAAAACGCCTTGGATCTCATGCCTCATCACAGGTCTTGTCGTTATGATACCGACCTTTTTCATGGGGCGCCAAGAAGTGACAGACTTAGCAAGCATTGGAACACTCTCGGCCTTCATCATCGTCTGTGGCGGCGTCCTGAAAACAAACCCCCGAGGAGAACTTCCAAGGCGATTCCAGACGCCGTATATCAATGGTCGTATCATTCTCCCTATCCTGTCGTGCACACTGCTTCCTTTCATACCGCTAGCCCACAGCACCCTTTTTGAAGCAATTCCTACAGGCATATTCATTATCCTGGTTGTTGCCATGAACCTTTTGACTGTAACCTATGCACTCTCGCTCATACCTACCCTAGGTCTGCTCACATGTAGCTACCTCATAAGCGAGATGGGCATGAGCAACTGGATAAGTTTTTGCGCCTGGCTTATTGTTGGGCTAGCAATCTATTTTTCGTATGGGTACCGAAAAAGTAAGCTTGCACATTAAATGTGCACTGTGCCCACGATACACACAGAAAAGGATACTGCCACATTGCTCAAGCTCTTGCCTGCGTCTCTCTGTATCTTCTTCTCTTTTTACGCAGTAGCCGCACCTTTTGAAGAGACCTTGCCTCAAGAAGAACATGCACACCTGTGGCACAGAAATAATCCACATTTGTCACAGGAATGGTCAACAAGAACAAACACCTATCAGGACTATCTCAATAGATACCCAATGTATCTCGATACCAAGATAACTATTTCATTTAAAAATACAAATGAAATCTATTCTTTTGTTAATCACGAAGATTTTAAACGTTTTAAAAAATTACGCTTCATCTGCACGAATGATTTCAAGATTAATTATGAAATTTTTAAAAGAATATATCAATCAAAAAATCTCAAAGAACTCGCACTCGAAAGCTGCGAAATTTCTGCTGAAGGGAATTGGCCAATTCTTGAAATTAACAAAAATCTAGAAAATCTCACCTTTATCCGCAGTGGCCTCAACCAATCCCCAGTCATGGACGCATTCATCAAAATAGTAGCACACATGCCATCACTCACACATCTTGACATAAGTGATAACCAGATCGCATCGTCTGCCTACGCGCTCTCAATAACTTCCAAGACGAAAAATAGACTCATATATCTCAATGAGATACTGCAGCAAAAAAGAAACCTCACACACCTCAATATAAGTGGGAACCATATTGGTGATACAGGTATCGCTATCCTCATCAAAAACCTTCGTCATCTGCACTCTATCAACATAAGCAGCAATAACATTGGCCGGACAGACATATCGACTGTTCTTGTTGATTTACTCAACATGCCTCTTCTTTCTCGTCTTGACATCAGCAATAATGATATAGGCGCCACCAATACAAGTATCTTTGCCTCACATCTTCATTTGATACCAAATCTTACGCACCTGAATATCAGTAACAACAACACAACCGACAGCGGGATTGCCGCCCTAGCAAGAAATATCAGACAAACACCTCATCTCACACATCTCAACGTAAGCTCAAACTGGATGAGTGATACGATTGAAAAACATACACACTGGATAACAGGGCTTACTGAGAGTAATCAAAACAGACTCAACATAGAATCACTTATCGCAAGTCTTCACCACATACCATGCCTCTCACACCTCAATGTGAGCGATAACCATCTGGATGATGCCTATGCCATCGAACTCGTCAGAACTCTCAAAAAGACATCGAACCTCACCCACCTTGACATAAGCAATAATCGTCTAGGGAGTTACGCGCGCACTATCATTCACACGCTCGGAGTCTTGACCCCAAATCTCACGCATCTCAACCTGAGCAACACAGCCATTGCTCCGTCTATCGCCCGAAGTCTTCAAACTCTCCAGAATATCACGCATCTCAATGTCAGCAATAATGCCTTTGGCACAGGAGCCACTGTATTCGCCGACAATCTTCGTCAGCAAAAACACCTCTCTCATCTTGACGTCAGTGGAAATATGATGAGTCTTGATAGTGCATTGGAATTTTTTGAACTTGCGGATCAACTGCCGATCACGCACCTCAATATCAGTAATAACATGCTTGGCAATGCCCCTGCCCCATTTCTATCAGATTTTGCCTTGGTATATCTCAATCCACTCTCTACCATAACACATCTGGATATCAGCAATAACAATATTGATTCTGAAGGTGTTATTTCACTGATTAAAAGTGCACAAATGATGCCCAATTTCGTTACTCTCAATATCAGCAAGAACGCTCTCTATGGTATAGATAGAGACAACATCTACATGATCTCTCTAAAAATACAAAATATTACACTAGAATATTAACGCGTCCTGTAAGAAGCGAGAAAATTACCAGCGCTATTTCTTTTAAGCTGCTTGTCTCACAGTGTGAGAAGTAGTCCCATTTCTTGCTTTGTAGTGTATAGCGTATTCCATATCTACACCCATAATGTGACTAAAGAGCCAATTTCTAAGGAAAGAAGTGAGCTGAGCATCATCTAACGTGCCATTTTTAAGCTTATCTCCGAATATGCCAACCTGAACCAGAAGATTTTGATGAATCTTTTTATGGGAGTCGAGTTGTGGATACCCAATAGAGCTCATAAATTTCTCCTCATCAGCAAAGTGTGCTACCGTACAGGAGGCAAGATCACCGAAAGCAGCCGTCACAAGAGACGGATCTTTTTTTATATATTGCTTTTCAAGCGCGGACACTAAATTGTTAAATTTCTCAACAAGATTTTTATGCTCTCGGTCCATTTCAGGCGCACCTAATTTAAGTCTATCTGTCCACATAAATTGCTTAAATTTTTTACTGCTTCCTCGATTCCTTCCTAACATCTGCTCACAAGATTGCACGATACTGGAAAATGCTTTTGTTTGCACTTTAAACTCTCGAGAATGCTCTGTTCCTTGGCTAGCGATCAGCCGATTCCTATCAGCGACCTCTTGGAATTTTTGAACAGATTGCTCAAGCTGAGTCACACCTCGAGCCTGCTCAGAGGACGCAGAAGAAATACGCTTAATCATGACGTTTGTTTCCTCAAGCTGAGTGGTCATCTGACTAAATACTTGTTCGCACATTTTAGCATTAGCATAACCTGCTTCACTTTTTTTCGTTGTTTCTAATGTCAACGATTGTATTGTCGAATTGGTCGAACTGATAGCTTCATTTACCACTTGAATACTACGCTCCACAATATTAGAAATCTCATTGGCAGCACTGCCACTCATTTTCGCAAGCTTACCAACCTCTTCGGCCACCACCGCAAACCCCTTGCCAGCCTCGCCTGCACGTGCAGCTTCAACAGAGGCATTGAAAGACAAAAGTTTTGTTTGAAACACCATTGTATTAATAACATCTGTTTTTTCAGCTATTTCTTTAATAACCTTTAAAGCACTCGTGAGCTGCTCCATACTTTGCTTCATTGCTACATTAAAATGCTCCATGCCTCCTTTTATTTCTTGGCTAGATAAAACCATTTTTCCAACAGCCTCATCTCCGGACTCAGCCAATTGAAGCAGCTGTGCAGATTTCTCACCCAAGCTTTCTGCACTTTCGCTAGTTCTTTCGATCATAGATCGAATTTCGCAACTCCCAGCAACCACAGTAGAAAGCGTGTCTATTTGCTCAATTGAAGAATTTTTGATATCCCTACTGACGGCAGCAACCTGTTCAGCGGAACCAGACAAGTCTTCGTTGAGATCGATGAGTGAAGCCAATTTTATATTAAGTAAAGATTTTATGCTTCTTCGACCTAAAAAGAAAGAAATCGTCGTAATCGATGCAACAAATAACAAAAAACAGAATATTAATAGTACTGAATACATTGACGCTCCTCTAAGGACTATCGGAGTAACGGACAAAGATCTTCACAGCTTTCCGTTGAGATGGGCACTATTGAATCACGTCACACAGAGTGTCAGTCTAGCAATGGCAGCTTTGTCACAAAGCAAGGCACCGTGTGTCAAGGAGGACAAAACGACCTTTAAGTTGCGGCGCATCACTGACAGGAGCTGACTTGTCACCGTTCTCACACCCGTTTCCTTCAATGATTCGATAGGACTGTGACGTCATTGTTATGGCTTGATGCAAGTTCAGACAGGTGATACAGATCCTAGTCAGGAGCAAATAATGCATATTCTTAATAAAACGCGACACACCGATACAATGCATAACATACTACTGCTGTGTTTCTTTCCGGTATTCTCAGCACATGCGACCGCAATGACATTACCGCATACCTTTGCAGCAGGGAACCCGATATCAGCGAGCCAAATGATGGGCAATTTTTCTGCTATCACAAGCGCCATTTCAAGTATCAGTAGTCCTTGGGTGATAAGCTCTTCGAATATTTACTTTAATACTGGGTCAGTTGGGATCGGGAGCTCTGCGCCTGCGCATGCACTGGATGTGAATGGAAGTATAAATGCAACCGGAAAATCAATATTTAACACCGGATTAACAGTATACCCAGTAATAGGAGACTTAGGGATTATGTATTCTGCAGGTTCTGGGGCAGGAAATAGCTTTAGCGGAGGGACAGCGACAGCAGGCTATGGCGGCTTTTCGTTTGGGCACCGCTTTCGAACCACAAGCTATACAGGTGGATTTGGTTATGGTTTTATATGGGAGGATGCGAGCGAAACATTACTCATGTCTTTAAATCGAACTGGTGATTTTTATGTTTCTGGAACAGCCTATAAGCCCGGTGGTGGTTCATGGGCAGCCTCCTCTGATCAACGAGTAAAACGTGACATTTCTCCTTTCGTAGATGGCCTCAGCCACATATTGAAATTATGTCCTATAAAATACAAATACAATGGCAAATGGAATACAATTGATGATGGAAATGAATACATTGGCCTCATGGCACAAGAAGCTGAAAAAATAACGCCTTACATTGTCAGCAATAAAAAATCACTCAAAATGGTCAAACCGAAACCATCAAACACATTGACCCAAGCGCTCTCATGTACGTTCTTATTAATGCCATAAAAGAACTCTCTGAACGAATCAAGGCTCTAGAAGCATCGAATGCGACTCATATCTGACGGGACGCGAGTATTCATTGCATTTCAAACTGGCATGCAACTATCTTGGTTCATCCAAATGTGCCTCAACCTGGCAACGTTTCAATAAAAAAAGACGCATACCAGCAATAAGCTCATTTTTGCCTTCCATATTTTCGATGCGCTTATGGGTATTGAGGCAGGCCTCTGCTGTCAGCATATCAAATTCTTCTAAAAGAGCATAAGGATAAGGTGTATTTCCGGTTGAAGAATAAAGAAGCGGTTTTTGAGATGAAAGATACTGAAAATGCCGAGCAAAATACCCAAGTCTTTTCTGTACACGTTCCTTCCACTCCCCTGTTCGGTAGTAGGCAGAAAGAATTTTACTCCTACTCACTTTCTGATGCAAAATATAGGGCGCACACCGATGATCCACAGCAAATCCTTGCTGCCGAAATTCAATCAATGCCTGGCATTCGGCAATGAGCGCCTCAACTTCTCCGCCACCACCTTCAATAGTCGTCTTCATGTAATCAGCCGCAGTCAGTTCTGGGTTATAGGGATCAAGGTGCTGCACTGACAGTGCATGAACAAGTTCATGCGTAAGATCAAGCGCTTGCGCAAGCTCAGATTGATCTTTCCTTACAGTAACCAGAACTTCAAGCTCATTCGTTTCCTCGAGCGTTTTTATATTAAAATGACGATGAAGAACCTTGTCAGTACGAGATACAGATCCCCATTCAATTTTGACATGCTGGGCCTGACGCAACAGCTGAGATGCACGCTGAGAACGCTGCATAAATTCAAAAACATCTGCATAGACGCACAGCGCATAGAGGAACATGGACATAAGATACGTATCGGCTTATTACTTGATCTTTTTAATCAGTTACTCTCACATGCCGTAATGTCTCAGCCACGTTGATAATACCTCCACTTGCAATGACATTCGTCAACGCTGGCACACGTGTCACATACTCAAGAATAAGTCGTTTTATTTCTTCAGGCTGCAACGAAGGGTTTTTAGAGAGCATAAGAGCTGCAAGCCCCGTCACAAAAGCCGTAGCTTGACTCGTACCTGTTAAAACCCCAAAAGAATTATCAGGCAAGGTGCTTGTAATATGATCACCAGGCGCTGCAACGTCAACAGATCTGACACCGTAATTCGATGCCGAAAGCAAACTCCCTGAAGCATTCACTGCTGCAACTGAAATAATATTTCTCAAATGGTAGGCACTTGGGTAGTAGGCATTTGCCAACACATCAGTGTTACTATGCTCATTACCTGCTGCTGTCACAACAAGAATCCCACGATTTTCAGCACGTCTGAGAGCCGCTTCCTCTTCTTCTGAAGCTGATGGACCACCGCCGCTGTAATTAATCACACGCGCTCCATGGTCAATGGCGTAGTGTAAAGCCTGCACTGATCGACGTAGATTATTAGCACCACTTGCCGATGGGTCATAGTACTTAATGGCCATCAACGACACATCCTGAGTCATACCACACACATCATGACTCTGATCACAAAAAGCTCCAATAATGCCAGCAATATGCGTTCCGTGGCCATGTCTATCGTAAGGATTAGGCCTATTGTTTACAAAATCCCAACCATAAATATTAGGACTCTCAGGGTCATGCCAGATCTTCCCTTTCAAATCGAGCTGAGAAGGGTCAATGCCGGTATCTATAGTGGCGACTGTCACCAATTGATGCGCTACAGCATTTTCTGCATGAACCATAGTCGGCTCACCATGGACCATAGTTGTCGCCCAGTTTGCAAATGCGCTGAAAGTAAAAAAGATAGTGAACATACCTTGTTCCTTGCAAGGCACGTACCATATCTATTAGGATCCACATTGTGTTTGCAACAGCTCTTTCAGCGTGTCTTATCGTACTTACCTTCCCACCTTGGAATCAAGCCTGGCTTCTCCCCTTCTGCCTGATCCCCTTTCTCATCCAGACAAGTCGAGCCACATCAGTGAGACATAGTTTTGCTCTCGGACTTCTTCTCTCTTATGGCATGACGATGGCTGGGTTTTATTGGGTTATGCACGTTATGATTGCCTTTGCACATTTTTCAGTACCTTTCGCCTTTCTTGGCCTGCAACTTTTTGGACTTATTTGCCAACCCAGCTTCCCTGTCATGGGCGTCATTGTCTATCTTACCTCTAGGACTTCACCCTGTGCTCGCATACTCATTCTCGCCTCAAGTTGGACCTTGGCAGATGCTTTGATACCAAAACTATTTCAAGACACATTAGGACACGCAACTATCACGACCTCAGCCCGTCACTTGGCACTGCTTGGTTCACCTTTACTTTTGACCTGGTTGATCGTTGCTATTAATGTGAGCTTCTTCACAAAACACTTCCGTCTAGGAATCGCACTTCTAGCAGGTAGCCTCCTCCTTGGATTAGGCATCAAGCCCAGCCAGAAAGATATAAACAGACCAACCATCCGCATAGCTGGTATTCAGGGCAATATTGGTGATTTAGAAAAAATTGCATCTGAACAGGGTGTCGCATCAACACTTCGTACTGTCATCGACACCTATATGCGGCTTTCAACCCAAGCACTCAGCGCACATCCTGATCTTATCTTCTGGCCAGAAACAGCCTATCCCGGAATCTATCGAGGAGACTCTGGATTATCAGCCGAGGTTTTCAATTTTTCGAAAAACAACAAAATACCTATGGTATTCGGCGGATATGACGCTTCCACGACATTCATGCGTGATTTTAATAGCATTTTCTTTCTTGATAACAAAACCGGCAAGCATACAACCTACCACAAAAGTGTCCTTATGCCCTTTGGCGAGTACGTTCCCTTTGGCGATTCTATGCCCTTTCTCAAAACATTGGTTCCAGAAATAGGGGATTTCTTGCATGGATCAGGCCCGCAAACATTTCGTATAGCCAATCTTATGATTGCGCCTGCCATCTGCTACGAAATCCTGGATGCAGCATTTGTAAGGCAGGCCACAACTGACACAACAAACGTGATACTAACAATTACCAACGACAGTTGGTTTGGAAAAACTGAGCCTGAACTTCATCTTGCGTTAGCAGCTTTCCGCGCTATTGAAAACCAGATTCCTATCATCCGCATGACCAATACCGGCATATCGGCCATCATTATGCCAGATGGCACCTTTCATCATGCAACAAAGCTCAATGAAAGCGCCATCCTCATTGCCGATCTCCCCATCATGACGCCACTTAAAACTCCCTACCGAATGCTGGGCGCATGGCTTCTTGTGCCACTTTTGACCCTTTTACTTGGAGGCATAGCACTTGCAAGATATTCAGTATGGGAAAACTCATCGCACTCTTAGCTCTATCGGCTTGCGGCGTATCGGGAAATAGTTATGTCAGCTATCTCCCTATACCATCACCAATCAAACTGTCCACGACTAGCCTCCTTTGCCCTGGATCCATAACACTCTATCCTGCACCTACCAGCGGCATAATTGGCCAGTACCAAGTCTGTACAGATCCGATAAAAACTGGCCATATCCAAGTAGTAGGAAATGCAGGCTACGGAATCGATATCTGCGCCTTCCCAGCAGTATCGAGTGGTTCAGGCGCCGAGTATCTCCAAGACCCAACAAATACAGCGACACTCTCGCCCCTCTACACGTGCGCCCCTGGATCTATCAATGCTAGCAATCAGATCACAGTGAATTTTAATTTCGAGAATTTCTCAACTGTATATTTTAATGCACTTTATATCACAAGCGCTGACAACGTACAGACACTTGCAATGTGCCTAAAAACCAATAAGGGGAACTGTACAATACCCTTCTCGTACGGCATATTTAGATAAAACCTAATGCACAAGACGAGACATTTCACACGAAGGCTGAATCTTCTCAACACCAACTTGGTACTGCGCCACAATTTTTGGATCAGATGTCGCAAATGCATCAATGATCTCAATTTGAGCATGGTCTTCGGTCTCACAAGCCACAACAATGAACCACATCGAGACGCCCTGATGGACATAGGATCGTAAAAAATGATAGATATCCTCACCATTGACTTCTTGAATCCAAAGCTCAGTTGGCTCATTCAACGTTTTTCCGAGCTGCTTTTCAATCTCACCTTCCGTATCATCATGTAATGGTACGCAACCCGACAGAAGAAGCACCTTTTCAACAAGCGCTATACTATCAGTCACAAACGAAAATATATCTACACTGACCTTACCATGGAGCACTTGGCACACAGTCACGCAGTAAAGATCAGACGATTGCTGAAAAAAGACATGCCCCTCCTTAGGAAACCTTTTAACGCTTGTTATTTCTTTATCTTTAACCCCTTTGGCATCAGCTTCATCAAATGATCTTTTCTTATAAAAATCAAAGGCCCCACGAAGCGACGCTGGGTATTTTTTACTTTTGTCGTTCCAAATGTAATAGTTATGCTGCGGCTCTTGTGTAAGAATTTCTTTCAGCTCTCGAGCACGAACCATAAAAGATTTCTCAATGCACATTTCACTACAAAAAAGTGACGCTGTTTCGTCAACCATAAGACTCATACTAGGAGATACCTTATGACACCAAGAACATTCTCTATCTCCCGATCGAAGCAAGACATGGTGCACCATTTGAGACTTTTTCTTTCTTCCGTCCATAGATAGATTCTACCTTCTTTTTAAAAAAAGAGTCAAATTTTGCCGTCTTGATAGTCGTCCTTTTCACGCCTAGACTAAATATATGCTCAGCGAAATACTTCCTTCTGTCTCTCAAGGCTCCGAAAGCCCCCGAACTCAAATAAACGAAGACGCTACACGAGTCATGTATGCCGAGCAAGAAGCGCAAAAAAAAATAGCTCTGATGCAGAAAAGAATCGAAAACGCCGCCCGCGACACAGACCAGTCACTTGAACGCATCACGGATCAATACGAAAAACGTCTTGCAAATGAAACCAGTCGTCAAGAAATGGCCATTCAGTCAAAACAAAACAAGACCTACGAAGCTCTACGCAAGATCCAAATGGATGGAGAAAAAAAAAGAAGGAACGAAGAACAAAAGATTGCTCTCGAAAAAGAAGCTTTTATGACGAAAGTCACCACAGAGCTCGACCATATAAAAACAGACAAGATGCGTGAGATTATTGACACAAAAATGACGCATGATGCAATGCTGCAATCAGAATCGCAACTTGCTGACGAAAGACTCACTACTATCCGCAAGCAAGAAGCGCTCGATACGGCTCTTATGCAAGAAAAATTTGCACAAAAAATGGAAAAAGATAAGCTCGATAATGAAATACAAGAAAAAAAAATGAAGAGTTCATTTCTTGGCGAAAACCAAGCGTTGCAAGAAAAATTCATACAGGTTCAAACAAAATTACTCCAAGACGAAGGGCAAATACTCAAGAACATACAGAAAAATGCGAATGAAAAAATAGAAAGCATTCAACAAGATCATGCAACAAAAATTGCTTCCTACACTTCCAAAGCCGACGATCCATTCTACCGTCTCCTTGAGATTGATGCAAAAGTGTACAATGAGAAAGATGCCTTTATTATCGAAGCAAAAATCCCACCCCATGAACAAAAACATCTCAAAATAACTGTCTCCGGAGATCGCGTTTTGCTTTCTGGAAAACGTGAAAGCCATGAAGAAAAAAACAATCAGGACATCCTTGAAACATCCCACAGCATGCAATCTTTTAGCTCATCATTTCCACTCCATTGGCCAGTGGATGCCAAAAAAATATCAAGACAAACAGACGGGGACAAGGTCATCATCCATATACCTAAAAAAAGCTACTCCTTCGCAGCACCTGGCGTCAATGACTCCACTTCTTCAAGAAGCGATCGAAGCCGCTTTTGAAGAGTCAGCATCTGCGCCACATCTGTCGCTAAAGGAGAAAACTCCTCATATGTATATTCCCTTACCTCCGCAGATGCATGTTTCCCTATAATTTTTGACGAGCCAACCAAACGAAGAACATTTTTTGAGTCTTTCATATGCACCTTGCCTCTACCTTCAAGGAAGCAATACACATGCCAACTAAGCTCTCGCGCGCTGCTCGAAACTTGCAATCAATGCTGGTAACTGCTGACCTACAAGACGATTGCGGATAAATCCAGGCACTGGCAGAAGAAAGTCAATAGTGACCTGGTAGCAGATTTGCAGATCCTCGCCTTGTGGCTCCAAACGCCAAGCACCATCATTTCTTTTTAGGAAGACACTGTCGACACACTGCCATTCCATGGACTGGAAAGGCTTTGTTGTATGCCTCAAACGGTAGGTCACACGCTTCCCCATAAGACTGACAGTATAAAGCACTTCCTCACCAAAAACCTCGACCGCTTCACATCCCTCAACAAATTGCGGATACGATAGATAGTCAACAAGAACTCCAAAAAACCTCTCAGCGCTCATGCCACGGATTAATTTTTTATATTCATGCATACAGGACAGGCTTTCGATCAAAACTGTGCTCCGCCTCGACAAAACGAACAGTTCCAGATTCCGAACGCATCACAACAGATGATGTTTTCGCTCCTCCTGCGAAAAATCTTACACCATTGAGAAATGCGCCCTGAGTCACACCTGTGGCACAAAACAGCACATTGCCAGACGCAAGCTCGTGGATACCGTAGATACGATCATAGTCTGAAATACCCATAAGAGTTGCGCGCTGTCTCTCTGTGTCATTCCGAAACAAAAGCCTTCCTTGAAAATCACCCCCAAGACAGCGCAATGCAGCCGCAGCTATCACCCCTTCTGGCGCGCCACCTGAACCCATCAGTACATCAATCCCGCTATCTGATTTACATGTTGCAATGGCAGCCGACACATCCCCATCCCCAATCAGGGCTATTCTTGCACCACACCCACGAACCGCTGCAATCATAGCTGCATGCCGTTCTCTGTCTAAAATAGCAACAGTCAGATCATCGACACGGCATTTCTTTGCTGCAGCAATATGCTCGAGATTAGTAGCCCAAGGCTGGGTGAGATCAATAACTCCACGCGCTTCAGGCCCAACGGCGATTTTTTCCATATAGGTATCAGGCGCGTGAAGAAACTTCCCCTCTTCAGCCACAGCAATGACAGACAGTGCATTCCAGCCTCCACGTGCACAGATCGTTGTACCTTCGAGTGGATCTAAAGCCAAATCAAGCTTTGGACCTACGCCAGTACCAACTTTTTCACCAATATAGAGCATAGGCGCCTCATCCCGCTCTCCCTCACCAATAACCACTGTACCTGCGAAGGCAATAGAATTAAGCATAGAGCGCATCGCCTCAACAGCAGCAGCATCAGCCTTCTTCTCATCTCCACGGCCCATCATACGAGCGCTCGCCAGAGCTGCCGCTTCCGTTACACGAACAAATTCCAATGCAAAATTTCGATCCATACTTAGCCCTCAAGTATCATGTTTTTCAGCGATTCAGGCAAAGTAGAACTCAAAATCCGTCCCTTTGCAACACGCACTTTATCAAGATCTGGCTCAGCATCTCTTTGGACATACAAAGGCACATAGCGCACAACGCCAACCATCTGATGTGGACTGGAAGCATGAGATTCCATGGTACCAGTAACAAAACCGTTCTCATCATACTCAACAAACATAGTTGCCATCTGAAAACTCAAGGCTGTAGCAGTTGCAAACACCGACACTCCTAATGAACCTGTATACCAAGCAGAAAGACCAGAGGACTGAACAAAAAGAAACGGCGTCCCCAGCGTACCGTCAACCTGAGGCATAGGTCGCATCAGAGTTTCTACATCAGAAGATCCAGTAATAAAAAGACCAATTTTTGATGCTATCTCGCCTGGAAGAGAGTGAAAGGAGCAACCCACAACGTTAGGTGACACATGCCTGACCGTCAACTCGGTTGGCACATGCTGACGAAAGATCTGCAAAGATACATCAAGCACCATATGCATACGATCTTCAAAATAACGCTGATCGGATTTTTCTGGTAACCAAATCCCGCATCCACCGACAGAAATATCATGAACAGAAAAATATGCACCAAGATCATGCACTAAAACTTGCTCACTTGTTAAGCAAACTCGAGGCAAAAGTCTCTGTTTCTCAGTAAATTGACGCAATCCGCCGTTCATCAATTTCATGCCCACCACCATGCATCATGTACACACATCCTTTGAGCATAAACGATTGAGTTGCTTTATCCTAGACAAACTGCGAATGATCTTTTAGGAGTCTGCTATGTCATTCCACACAACACCCAATTATTTGACACTGACGCGCATCATCTTAGTGCCCGTTTCAACAGGTCTCCTCTTTGCAGAAAAGTCTGCTCCAGGCCATTATGGTCTTGGAGCTGCCATTTTTTTTGGTATTGCAAGCCTAACAGATTACTTTGACGGCTATATTGCACGTCTTCAGCAGACAGAAACGATCTACGGCAAACTCCTTGACCCTTTAGCAGACAAATTCCTTGTCGTTGCAAGCATTATTGCCCTCCAGGACCTAGGCCGTATCCACCCCATCGTCGTTATCATTCTGATCTGCCGGGAACTTGCCATCACTGGACTACGAGCACTTGCAAGTGCAGAGGGCGTCATCCTCCCCGCATCACGCTCGGCGAAATGGAAAACGGCCACCCAGATGTGCGCCATCCCATGCCTCATGGTCGCTGGCATCTTCCTCACTTTGGGAACTATTCTGCTCTATATCTCCCTCTGCATGAGTCTTTGGAGTGCCCGAGAGTATGTGATCGATTTTTTCAAAAACCTCAGACGAAAGTAAAAAACAGTTTGACCAGACATCCTAACTAAGCTAGGTTGATGGTTCTTGTGCGGGCATAGCTCAGTTGGCTAGAGCGCCACGTTGCCAACGTGGAGGTCGAGGGTTCGAGCCCCTTTGCCCGCTCCAAATTTATTAGTATGAATCAAAAAATGCCTCCCATAAAAATAGCACACGCACCTTTGGGCTGGGTGCTCTATGATGGGCATTGCGGTTTATGTAGCCGCATTGTACCTGCATGCAAAAGCCTGATTGAAAAAAAAGGCTTCGCTATCGCACAACTCAATGAACCATGGATACAATTATCCTCTCCACACAAGAACGAGATCCAGCTTCTCTTTCGTGACGGGAGCCTTCTCAGTGGCGTTGATGCTCTTATTTTCGGTATGAAACAATTTTTACTCCTATGGCCAATAGCACTCTGCTTACAACTCCCAGGCATCTCCTGGTGTACAAAAAAGCTCTACGCCACTCTCAGCAAGCACCGATTTTTTATCTCCAATGTTTGCGGCTTCAAAAAAAAATCATAACTCATGCCAGGGCTTTGCATGTACCAATGTGCCATGCATTTCAAAACTCCTTGTATCATCAAAAGCTCCCACCAATGTGCAGCACTTCACATTCTTCAGCTGCGCATTGGTGAGCCAAAGCTGTTCTGCAAGCGAAGGCGTCAAGGTGCGCGTTCCTTTAATTTCAACCAGCTCCAAAAGATTTTCTCTTTGAATAAGCAGATCAACACCGACCTTTGTTTTCGTCTGAAGATAAAAATGTGTAGGCACATCTCCTAAAGAAGCGCATTTTAAAATAAAATTGGCTCTTCAGA
This sequence comes from Oligoflexia bacterium, assembly GCA_903898645.1. Taxonomy (GTDB): domain Bacteria; phylum Bdellovibrionota; class UBA1018; order UBA1018; family UBA1018; genus CAIUGE01. The sequence goes on from CAIUGE010000118.1 coordinate 25,061, forward strand.
CTATGTTGTGCGTAGCCTAAAATGATGCATCGAGTCTTTTCTCTTTTTTGTTAGATTTGGTCAGGAAGAAGTGATTATAATGCAGCATGCTAAAGCACACTGATAA